>JAFUUR010000179.1 GCA_017477695.1 Oscillospiraceae bacterium
AGCTCGTTCATGAGGTTCTGCTTGTTGTGCAGGCGACCGGCCGTGTCGATGATGATCACGTCCGCGCCTCTGGCCTTCGCCGCGCAGATACCGTCGTAGACCACGGAGGCGGGGTCGCTCCCCTCCTCGTGGCGGACGAGATCCGTGCCGGCGCGCTGCGCCCAGATGCCGAGCTGCTCCGCCGCTGCGGCGCGGAAGGTGTCCCCCGCCACCAGCAGCACGCTTTTGCCCTGCGCCTTGAGCTGCGCGGCAAGCTTGCCGATGGTGGTGGTCTTGCCGACGCCGTTCACGCCCACCATCAGAACGACGGAGGGTCTGGTGTTAAGCTTGAGCGCGGTGTCGCCCGCGTCGAGCAGGCCGGTCAGCACCTGGATCAGCCCCCTGCGTGCCTCGTCGCCGCGGCGGAAGCGGTCCTCCCAGGTCTTGCGGCGCATCAGATATACCACGCGCTCCGCGGTGGCGGCGCCGACGTCGGACAGTACGAGCAGCTCTTCCAGCTCGTCATAGAAATCCTCGTCGTCCGGCGCATAGCCCTGGAACAGCTCCTCGAGCTCCTCCAGGTTGCTGCGGGTCTTGCTCAGACCCGAAAAGATCTTATCGAAAAATCCCATGGGACTACTCCTCTATCGTCTTCTGCGCGGCTTCCAAATCCAGCTCGATCACGGTGGAGACGCCCTTTTCCTGCATGGTCACGCCGTAGAGCATGTCCGCCTCCTCCATGGTGCCGCGCCTGTGGGTGATGACCAGGAACTGCGTCTTGTCCGCCATGCGGCTCATGTAGGCGGCAAAGCGCGCGACGTTCGTCTCGTCCAGCGCGGCGTCAATCTCATCCATGACGCAAAACGGGGTGGGCCGCACCTTCAAAATGGCAAAATACAGGGCGATCGCGACGAAGGCCATCTCGCCGCCCGACAGCAGGCTGATGTTGGAGAGCGCCTTGCCCGGCGGCTGCACCTTGATCTCGATGCCGCAGGCCAGCACGTCGTTCTCGTCTTCCAGTACGAGCGCGGCCTTGCCGCCGCCGAACAGCTCCAGGAAGGTCTGGCGGAAGCTCGTGTCGATCTCGTGAAAGCGCGTCAGGAAGACCTCGCGCATCTCGCCGGTGATCTCGCCGATGATATCCAGCAGCTCCGTCTTGGCCTTCTGCACGTCGTCCCGCTGCTGGGTGAGGAACTCGTAGCGCGTGTTGACCCGCTCGTATTCCTCGATCGCGCCAACGTTGGGCGTGCCCAGCGCGCTGATCTGGCGGCGCAGATCGTGGATCTCCTTGTTGGCCTTCTGCAGGTTTTCCACCGGGCGGCGTACGGCCGCCGCGGCGCTGTGGCTCAGCTCGTAATTATCCCAAAGCTTATCGAGAAGCTGCTTCTCCTCCATATCCGCGGCGAGCTTTTTCTGCTCGATTCGGGCCGCCTGCCGCTCGAGATCCAGGATCTCGGCGTTGCGCTCCTGCGTCTCCTTCTCAGCGCGGGTGCGCCTGCCCTCCAGCTCGAGCTTGCGGCGGCTGATCTCCGCCACCTCTTCGCGGATGGCGGCAGCCTTTTCGCGGATCTGCTGCAACTGCTGCGTCTTCTCCTGCGCGCGGCTGCGGAAGCTCTCGATCTGCCGCGCGGCGGCCTCGATCGCCCGCTGCTGCACCTCACTGTCGCCGGACAGGCTCTCGAGCAGCACGCGGAACTGCTGCGTGGTGTTCATCGTGGTCTTGCGTTCGGCCTCAAAAGAAGCGGTGCGGCTGCGCAGCTCCGTCTGGTCCTCGAGTGTCCTGTCGAGCTGGTAGCGCACGGCTGCAAGGCCGGTGCGCGCCTGCGCGAGCTCCGCCGCGCACTTTGCTTCCTTCTCCGCAGCACGCTCGCGCTGCTTTTTCAGCTTCTCCAGCTCGTTTGCACGCGAGAGGATCCCGCTGCCGCGGGCGTTGCTGCCGCCGGTCATCGAGCCGCCGGCGTGGATCATCTGTCCGTCCAGCGTCACGATGCGCAGGCGGTTGCCGTTTGCCCTGGACATACGCACCGCGTCGCCGAGCGTCTCCGCCACGACGGTGCGCCCCAGGAGGTTTGCAAAGATCTGGTCGTACTGCGGCTCGAAGCGGACCAGGTCGTAGGCCACGCCTACAAAGCCCGCGTCGTTCACGGGCGCGTCCTTCATCACCGTGCCGCGGATCGTGTCCACCGGCAGGAAGGTGGCCCGCCCGGCGTCCATGCGCTTGAGCATTTCGATGGCCTGACGGCCGTCGTTCTGCGTGTCGATCACGATATGCTGGGAGGCGGCGCCCAGCGCCGTCTCGATCGCGAGGGCGCACTCCTCGTCCGCCCGCAAGAGGTTTGCCACCGGCCCGCGCACGCCGCGCAGATTGCCGCGCGCGGCCTCGCGCATCACGGTCTTGACCGCGCGGGAATAGCCCTCGTAGTCCTTTTCCATCTCGGTGAGCATGTGGATGCGCGAGTCCATGCTGCGGCCCTCGACCTCGAGCGTGGTCGCCTGCTCGCTCAGTCGCCCCACCATCTCTTCGCGGTTGGCGAGCTTCATGCGGCAGCCATCGAGGACGTTGTTGTTCTGCGCCGTCTCCTCCGCCAGCGCCGCGAGCTCTCCGTCGAGCTGCGCGATGCGCGCCTCGCCCTCGCGGATGCTCGCGCGGATCTCCTCCGTGCGGCGGTCGCGCTCGGCAATATCCCGGCGCAGGCGCTCGAGGTTTTCTTCGCTGCCGGCCACGTTTGCCCGCAGCACGGCGAGCTCGGAGTCGCACGCGGCGGCCTCGGCCTCCGTGGCCGACAGGCGCTCCCGCGCGCGTTCGCTCTCCACGTCCTTCTCATGCATCCGTTCGCTGATGCTGCCCGTGGAGGCGTAGAGCGCCTCCAGCGCGGCCTTTGCCCGTTCGAGACTGAGCTGCGCCTGCTCGTACTCACGCTGCACACCGTCCGCCTGTGAACGCAGCTTGTCCAGCGTCGCCATCCAGGCGGAGATCTCCTGCACGCGCAGCTCGTCGCGCAGGACCAGATATTTTTTTGCGGTCTCGGCCTGCTTCTGCAGCGGCCCGACCTGCATCTCCAGTTCCTCGATCTTGTCGTTGACGCGCAGGAGGTTTTCTTCCGTTTTCTGCAGCTTGCGCTCGGCTTCCTCCTTGCGGTAGCGGAAACGCGAGATGCCCGCGGCCTCTTCAAAGACCTCGCGCCGATCCGTGCTCCTGCTGGAGACGATCTCCGCGATGCGCCCCTGGCCGATGATGGAATATCCGTCCCGGCCCAGGCCGGTGTCCATCAGCAGAGAGTGGATGTCCTTCAGGCGCACGGCTTCCCGGTTGATGTAATACTCGCTGTCGCCGCTGCGGTAATAGCGGCGGCTGAGCATGACCTCG
>JAFUUR010000180.1 GCA_017477695.1 Oscillospiraceae bacterium
CCATTCCGCTTCCCCGGTTTCCGATGGAGCCGGGGAAGTTCTTACTCCCGCAGGCTCCTTCTCCTCTCTCCCATCAGGCCCGCTCCGCCGGGCTTTGATCGGATTTCCCGGAGGTATTCTTATGGAACGAGAAGCTTATATGCTGCAGGCGCTGGCACTGGCCCGGGAAGCGGCCGAGGCCGGCGAGGTGCCGGTGGGCTGCGTGATCGCCGGGCCCGACGGCGCGATCATCGGCCGGGGCCGCAACCGCCGGGAAGAGAACGCCGACGCCACCGCCCACGCGGAGGTAGAGGCCATCCGCCGGGCCTGCGCCGCCCTGGGGACCTGGCGGCTGGAGGGCTGCAGCCTCTACGTGACGCTGGAGCCCTGCCCCATGTGTACCGGCGCCATCATCAACGCCCGCATCCCCACCCTGGTCTTCGGCGCCCGGGAGGCCCAGTCCGGCTCCTGCGGCAGCGTGATCGACCTGTTCCAGGAGCGTTACGGCCACCGCCCCGCCGTCTACGGCGGCGTGCTGGCGGAGGACTGCGCGGCGCTGCTGCAGCGCTTTTTCAAGGACAAACGCTGAAAAAGATCCCGCTGTGCGTTCTACGCGCAGCGGGATCTTTCTGTGATCTGAAAGCACGGAGCCCTTAGGCCTTCGGCGTACCGTCGGGGTTGAAGAGCGGCAGCGGGGCCAGGACGATGATATCGTCGCGCTTGGCGGCGTCGCCCTCGGCGAGGACCGCCATCTTGCCCGCGATGACGCCGCCCGCCTGGGTGACCAGCTCTTCCATCGCGCGCAGAGACTCGCCGGTGGAGATCACGTCGTCCAGGATGAGCATCCGCTTGCCGCGGATCTTCTCCGCGTCGGCGGTGTCGATGACCAGCTTCTGCACGCCCATCGTGGTGATGGACTTGACGTTCACCTCGAACACGCCGGACATATACGCCTTGGGGCCCTTGCGGGCCAGGAAGTACTCGTCCGCGCCGCTCTGGCGGGCCATCTCGTACAGCAGGGGGATGGACTTGGCCTCGGGTGCGATGAGATAGTCGTACTCGGGCGCGCGCTTGAGAAGCTCGGCCGCGGCGTGCACGGTGATCTCCACGTCCCCGAACAGGACGAAGGCACCGATGTACAGATCGTCAGAAACCTTGCAGAGCGGAAGCTCGCGTTTCATGCCGGCTATGTCTATTTCATAAGTCATGGTTTCGATTCCTCCGGATTGATATTCATATTGACTTTTTTATTGTACAGGAAAACCGGGAAAAATCAAGACCCTGCGGGAAGAATTACGGCAAAAACCTGGCGCGGCGGAGCGCCGGACGCCGTGCCGCCTGCAGTACGCGGCGCCGCAGCCGTCGGCCTGCCGGGCAAAACAAAGGACCGCATACCGAGGTATGCGGCCCTTCGTTTTGGGAGAAAAGAGAGGATTTATAGGAGTAGAAAAGTATCGGATGAATGTCAGCCCACGGCGGGCTCGATCTCAGTGGGGCTGTCGGATACGGAGCTGGGCTTCGCCTCGTCGAAGGTGATGTTCAGCTTCAGTTCCTCGCCCGCGCTGTACACCGTGAGCACGGCCGTATCCCCGGCGGAATACTGGCGCAGCGTCTGCTTGAGAACGGTGTAGCTGTCGATCGCGGTATCGTCCAGCATGGTGATGATATCGCCGGACTGGAGACCCGCGGTCTCCGCGCAGGTGCCGCCGTCCACGGAGTAGACGTAGGCGCCGAGCGGCATGTTGTAATACTGGGCGTACATGGAGTTGTAGCGCTCGTCCAGGCGGATGCCCATATAGGCCTTGCCCGTCACGTAGCCCTTGGTGATCAGGTCGTTCGCGATGCTCGCGGCGTCGTTGATGGGGATGGCGAAGCCGAGGCCCTCTACGCCGGTGTCGCTGTACTTGGCGGTGACGATGCCGATGACCTGGCCCTGCGCGTTATACAGGGGGCCGCCGGAGTTGCCGGGGTTGACCGCCGCGTCGACCTGGAACATGTTGATGGATTCGGACTCCTCGGTGGAGATCACGCGGTCGAGCGCGCTCACGTGTCCGGTGGACATGCTGAACTCCAGCTCGCCCAGGGGGTTGCCCACGGCGTAGACCGTCTCGCCGACGGAGATCGCGTCGCTGTTGCCGAAAGTGACGGCCTTGAGATTGTCGGCGTCGATCTTCAGCACGGCCACATCGTTGCTCTGCTCCACGCCCACGATGCTGGCCAGGTACTTGGTACCGTCGTGCGTCATGACGGTGATGTCCAGCTTATCCTCGTAGGCGTATTCGATCACGTGGTAGTTGGTGAGGATATAGCCGTTGGCCGAAATGATGAAGCCGGAGCCGGAGACGGCCGAGGAGGAGGTCTGCCCGAAGTAGTTGCGGTAGGTGACCTCGGTGGTGATGCCGACGACCTGCTGCAGGGACTGCGCGTAGATCGCGGAGGGGTCCAGCGCGGCGCCGGTGGTGACGACCGCCGTCGCTGCGGGAACGGTCTGCACGTTGGTGTTGACCTCTTCGATGGCCTTCGCGTTGGCGGAGACGTTCTCCTCCAGCGCGGCGATGCGCGCGTCCATCCGGCTGCTCATGAACCCGCCGGTCAAGGCGCCGCCCAGCAGGGCGCACACCAGGCACAGACAGATCGCGGGAAAGAGGCCGATGCCCTTCTTCTTTTTGACCTGCTTGACCTTGACGGTCTTCGTGGTCTTCTCGGGAGGCGTATAGTACCGCGGGGGTACGGTGCTCTCCCCCGCCGGCTCGTAATGCGCGTCGGCGTAGATCCGCTGGCTGTAGCCGTCCTTATTGTAATGATACTCGCCGTCGATGCGTGTACTCTCGGCGTCTGCCTTCTGCGGAGCTTCCGGAGCGGCCTCCGGTTCGATCGTCCCGTTTTCCTCGGGCTCAAACATGGCTTCAGGACCTCTTTTGCTTGGATTTGTTTTGTGAGTATACTATATCCCGGATTTGTGACCTTGTAATGAACAAACTCGCAAGATTTTTTAAACAAACCGTACCGATTTTGTGAACGCGCGGCAAAAACGCGGCGGCCTCCCCTGCGGGAAGGCCGCCGTTTGCCGTATCTCAGCCCACGGCGTACGCGGCGCGGTGCGCCTGCTCGTACTGCGTGAGCTCCTGCTCGGGGATGATCCGCTCGCCGAGCTGCGTGTTCGCGCGGATCCACGCCATGCAGTGCTCGGACTCCATGTAGAGCGTGAACCAGCGGTAGTCGTACCGGTAGTCGGGCAGGCCGTAGCGCGGCTGCGCGGGATTCTCCTCGAGGCTGATGCTGAAGCTGACGTTCGAGGGGGCGCAGCTGCCGTCCAGGCCGTCCGCCAGATAGTTCAGACCGACTGTGCCCTCGGCGGCGTCGGTCAGGATCCCCTCTCGGTAGAACGCGACCGCCTGCGCCGGCGTCAGCCGCAGGCTCTCGCCGGAGACGTAGCCGTTGTCGTCGATGAAGCTGTAGTACAGATACGCGTCGCCCACGTAGCGCTCCTCCAGCGGCAGCAGAGGCTGCACGCGCCAGTCGATGGCTTCCCGGACGTTCATCAGCTCCTGCAGACGCAGCAGGTCGTCGTTCACGACGGGCTGACCCGTCTCCTCGTCCCAGGGCAGAGTATACTCGCGCACGAGGACGCGGCCGTCCTTCAGCGCGTAGCGGAAGCTGACGCCGATCCCGGCGCCGTCGGTACGCCCGTCGTAGAGCGGCTTGTGCTCCACGAAAAGCTGATGCAGCGCGGTGACCGCCACCACGTTCTCCGGCTCGGAGAGCACGCAGCGGCTGAGATCGACGCTCTCCACCGTGTCCGGCGCGGGGACGCGGCGCTCGTAGCCCGTGAGGTCGAGCTCCGCGGCGCCCACGATCAGCAGCAGGACGGCGCAGACCAGGGCCAGGCCCTTCCAGCGCCGGAAGAAGACCTTCATGCTCTTGCGCAGGAGCATCTCCGCGGCGTACCAACCCACGAAGGCCCCGATCAGCACCAGCGCCAGGAGCAGCAGCGCGAGCGGCCTGCCGCCGAGCTTCACGTTCAGCGCGGAGGTGACGACCACCGGGAAAACGAAGGCCGTTCCGAAAGCCATGCAGTACTGGAACACGGGCTTGAGGATGGGCACGGCCACCACGTCGGTGGCGCACTCCATCTGCCGCCGGCGGCAGATCAGCAGCGCGAGCACCGCGAGCACCAGCCCCGCCGCGCAGTAGCAGCCCAGCGTGCCGAGGCCGCTGACGACGGTCTCATAGGAGGGGCCGCTGCTCACGCCGAAGCCCCGCCGGAACATGAAGGCGATGGGCGAGAGCGCGCCGAGCTTGACGCCGGTGTCGGCGTAGCCGTAGCGGATGGCGCCGAGCACCTCGCGCACGCAGCTCTCCGCCACGATGGCGGTGAGGTTCAGCACCACGTACACCGCCGGCAGCACGAGGACGTTGCCCGTCAGCACCGCGCAGAACACTGAGAAGCCGTAGAAGGCCACCGTCGCCATGACGACGATGCCCAGCCACTCCAGCAGATACCGGGCGGGGAGCTTGTATTCCAGGCAGGTCAGCGCCGTGAGCGCCGCCGCCAGGATCTGGATCAGCAGCAGCGGCACGAGGCCCGTGAGGTAGGCCGTGCCGAACATGGTCTCCCGGCGGATGGGCAGGGCGTTCATCATGCCGCAGCCGCGCGCCGTGTACAGATAGCTGAAGGTGGCCATCGCCGCGAGCACCGCGACGATGATGACGATGCGCGCGTGGTCGGCGGCGTTCTGCAGGATCAGCACCTCGTAGCTCGTGCGGCCGAGATAGCCGGGCACGGCACTGCCCCCGGCGAGAAGACCGGGCGCGAGAAAGACGAAGCTCACCAGCAGCAGCACCAGGTAGGCCGCCCAAAGAGGCCAGAAGCGGCGCAGGAGGTTCTTGCAAACGCCCCAATTAAAGAAGGATATTCTGGACTTCATGGTCTGCACCTCCCAGCTCATAGATGAAGATCTCCTCCAGGCTCAGCGGCACCGGATCGAGAAACAGGGGCTTTGCCGCCGCGAGCTTCTCCGTCAGCTCCTCCGCCCTGCCCCGCAGGATCAGCTGCTGCACGCGCCCGATGGCGGAGCGGTGCAGGATCTCCAGCTCCTCCGGCAGCACGCCGCCGTCCGGCAGGGCGAGCTGGATCTTGACGATGTTGTCCTGCAGCTCGCTCAGGCTGCGCTCGAGGAGCATCTTCCCGTGGTTCATGATGCCGACGTGGTCGCACACGTCCTCCAGCTCGCGCAGGTTGTGCGAGGAGACCAGCACCGTCGTGCCGCGCTCGGCCACGTCGGCCAGGAGCAGGCCCCAGACCTGCCGCCGCATGACGGGATCGAGCCCGTCCACCGGCTCGTCCAGCACGACGACCTCCGGCCGCAGCGACAGCGCCAGCCAGAACGCCGCCTGCTTCTGCTGGCCCTTGCTGAGCCGGCGCATCGTGCGTTTCGGATCGAGCTGGAAGACCTCGCCCAGCTTCTCGAAGACCGCCTCGTCAAAACCGGGGTACAGGTCGCGGTAAAAGCGCATCATATCGCGGATGCTCGCCTGGGTATAATAAAAGATGTCGTCCGGTATGTAAGCCAGGCGGCTCTTGACCGCCGGGTTTTCATACACCGGCTCGCCGCCGATCAGCACCTCGCCGCTGTCCTGGCGGTAGATGCCCGCCAGATGGCGGATCAGCGTGGACTTGCCCGCTCCGTTCGGACCGACCAGCCCGTACACCGCGCCCTGCGGCACACTGACGTTCAGCCCGTCCAGCGCGCGGAAGCCCTCAAAGCTCTTGACCAGATCGCGTACCTGGATCATACGTTTTCTCCTCCTCTCAGGGCGGCGAGCAGCTCTTCCTCGCTCGCGCCCAACAGCTCCAACTCCCGGCCCAGCGCGGCGAGCTGTGTCAGCAGCTCCGCCTTGCGGGCGGCCGCGGCCTCCCCGCGCTCGCGCACGAAGCTGCCCTTGCCGGGCACGGAGCAGATATAGCCCTCCGCCTCCAGCTCCCGGTAGGCGCGCTGGATGGTGTTGGGGTTGATGGCCAGCGCCGCCGCCAGCTCGCGCACCGAGGGCAGCTTCTCGTCCGCGGGCAGGGCGCCGGACAGGATCATCTGCCGGAAGCTGTCGCGCACCTGCTCGTAGATGGGCCGTGCGTCGCGGAAATCGATCGAGATCACCTGCAGCTCCTCCTTAACTGTATTATCGTTATTAGTACGGTTAGTATAGTACAAGAAACGCGGTGCGTCAACACCGCGTTTCTTAAGAATTCTTAAGTGCTCAGTCGATCCCATTCTCGTGCAGGAACTCCGTCACCACCCGGCCGTAGCGCTCCGGGTCGACCAGATAGCTCAGGCCGTGCCCCGCGCCCGGAAAGGTCTCCAGCCGGACCGGGCCGGCGCAGGCGGCCGCGAGCTCCCGGCTCATCGCGCAGGGGACGAAGCGGTCGTCCTCGCCGTGGATCAGCAGGATGGGCAGGCGCGTATGCGCGACCGCGTCCACCGCGCTGGCCCCGTCCAGATCAAAGCGGCCGAAGAGCCGCGCGGCGGGCCCCACGAGCGGCAGCAGCGGGCGCATCAGCGGCGCGCTGCGATGGCAGACGTCGCGGATGATGGCCCGCGGCGAGGTGAAGGGGCAGTCCGCCACGATGCAGCGCACGTTCTCCGGCAGCTCCAGGTCCGAGGCCATCAGCACCGTGGCCGCGCCCATCGACACGCCCACCAGCACGATGGGGATCTCCTTGCCGAAGCGCGCCGCGGCGTACTCGGCCCAGGCCTTGCAGTCGAGCCGCTCCTTGACGCCGAAGGTGATGGTGTGCCCGTCGCTCCCGCCGTGGGCGCGCTCCTCGATGACGAGGCGGTTGTGCCCCGCGGCGACGGCCAGGCGGTTGCCGCCGCTGAAATCGCGCAGGGTCGTGCCGTGGTAGCCGTGCATCTGGATCTGCAGCGGAGCCCCGTCGCGCACGTGGTAATAGTGCCCGCTCAGGCGCAGCCCGTCGAACGAGTCGATATATACCTGCTCGTAGGGCTGCTCATCGAACTCCCGGATCAGCTCCAGTGCGAATTTCTTCGTATCCTGGTACTGCTTGCCTGACGGGATGTCGTAGGGGTCCTCCCTGCGGGGGATGGGATTATAAAAGGTGAAGCGATATACGCCGCCCGTCAGCGCCAGCAGCGCCGCCGGGACCGGCAGCCACTTGAAAACGGCCATGAGTCCCTCAGTCTCCGCCCGCCCGCGCTTGACGCGCGGGAAACGGTGCTATATAATTTAGTGTTGTTATCATACCATTCGGCCGGTCTCCGGTCAAGGCGGAAAGGAAGGTACGGATGAGCCCCCTCGTCACCGACGATATGAAGAACACCGGTCTGCGGCTGCTGAAAAAGGGCCGGCACGGCCTGATCCGCGCCGTGTTCAGCCGGGCGGGCTTCATCCTGCTGTTTTTGCTGCTGCAGATCGCGCTGATGGTGATGGGCTTCGGCTACCTGCGCGAATACCTGCCGCACTACTACACCGTCAACCTGGTCTTCTCCGTCGTGATGGCGCTCTTTCTGCTCAACGGCAGGCACGACCCCAGCGCCAAGATCACCTGGATCATCGTCATCATGGCCCTGCCCGCCTTCGGCGCGCTGCTGTATTTCTACACGCAGAGCGACCTGGGCCACCGCCTTCTCAAGCGGCGCTTCGCCCAACTCACCGAGGAGACGCGCGGCGCGATCGAGCAGGACAAGGCGACGCTGGACGCGCTGCAGCGCGGCGCGCCCGAGGCCGTGGGCCTCTCCCGCTACGTCAACCGCACGGGCTGCTACCCGGTCTTCGACCGGACGGCCGTGCGCTATTTCCCGCTGGGGGACGATCTGTTCCCCGAGCTGCTGGCCGAGCTCGAGGCGGCGGAGAAATTCATCTTCCTGGAGTTCTTCATCGTGGACGAGGGCGTCATGTGGGGCAAGGTGCTGGAGATCCTGGCCCGCAAGGCCAGCGAGGGCGTCGACGTGCGCCTGATCTACGACGGGAGCTGTGAGTTCCTCACCCTGCCGCGCAGCTATCCGAAGCGCCTGGGCGAGCTCGGGATCAAGTGCAAGGTCTTCGCGCCGATCACGCCCTTCGTCTCCACCTAGTACAATTACCGCGACCACCGGAAGATCCTGGTCATCGACGGGCACACGGCCGTCACCGGCGGCGTGAACCTGGCCGACGAATACATCAACCTGCGGCCGCGCTTCGGACACTGGAAGGATACCGCCGTGCTGCTCAAGGGCGAGGCCGTGCGCAGCTTCACGCTGATGTTCCTGCAGATGTGGAACCTCGACGTGCGCGAGGCCGTGTTCGAGGAGGCGTATCTGCGCGCGCCCGCTCTCCCGCCGGAGGACGCGGCGGGCTGGGTCATGCCCTACGGGGACTGCCCGCTGGACGACGAGCGCGTGGGCGAATGGGTCTACATGGATATCCTCAACCGCGCGCAGCACTACGTTTATATCATGACGCCCTATCTGATCCTGGACGGCGAGATGGAGACGGCGATCCGCTTTGCCGCCGAGCGCGGCGTGGACGTGCGGCTGATCCTGCCGGGCATCCCGGATAAAAAGCTGCCCTACGCCCTGGCCAAGACGCATTACGCCTCGCTCCTGGCCTCGGGCGTGAAGCTCTTCGAGTATACCCCCGGCTTCGTGCACGCCAAGACCTTCGTGAGCGACGATCGGGAGGCCGTCGTCGGCACCATCAACCTGGACTACCGCAGCCTTTACCACCACTTCGAGTGCGCCGCCTATCTCAACGGCGCCGCCTGTACCGAGGATATCCGCCGGGACTTCCTGGCCACGCAGGCGCTCTGCCGCCCCGTCACGCGCGAGACGCTCAAGGCCGAAAAGCGCGGCGTGAAGCTGGCGGGCATCCTGATGAAGGTCATCGCGCCGCTGATGTAAGGCGCGGGGCCGCTTCGCATCCGCAAAGAAACGAGAGGTCGATAACATGATACGATGCCTGCATACGCTCAAGCGCTCCCTGGCGGGGCGAAAGCTCTATCTGTGGGACGTCGGCAAGAACGCCGTGTGGACGTTCACCTCCATGCTGAACCGGGAGCTGGACGTGTCCGGCTTTCTGACGGAGTCCCCCGTCTACGTCGGCGAGACGATCCTGAACCGCCCGGTGCTCGCCGCCGCTTCCGTCCGCGGCGACCCGGAGGCGCTGATCATTCTGAACAGCGATATAACGCCCTTCAAGCGCAGAAAAGCCGAGCAATACGGAGAGTGCCTGCTCTGGCCGGACACGCTGGAGCCGAACCCCGCGCTGAGCGGGAAGGACGTCTACATCTGCGGCACCGGCAACGAGGTCTGGACCTTTGCCCGGGAGGCGCGCAGGCGCTGGAACGTCACCGTCAAGGGCTTTCTGGAAGAGGACGCCCGGGCTCCCCGGGAGATCCTCGGGCTCCCCGTGCTCGATCTGCGCACGGCGCAGCTCCCGGAGGACGCGGCGGTCATCCTGCTGCAGCCACACTGGTGCCGCGACATGGCGGCGTTGGACGTGCTGCAGGAGCGCGGCTTCTCCGGCGATCTCTACGTGCGCGGGCTCGCGCAGCGCGAGCAGCTCTGGTCCATCGACCCCGTCATCATGCTGGACGACGCCATGAAGCGCTCCCGCCGCATCCTGCTGTGCTGCGAGGACGCGATGGGCCGCGCCTTCCTGCACCGGATCGCCGCCCTGTACGATATCCCCATAGACAGAGAGGTCTGCTTCGCGGGCTGCGCGGAGGACGGTCTGGAGGACTTCTGGTCGCTGGCGGACGAGGACCCGGAGCAGAGCGTGCTGCTGATCCACGCCTTTTCCGAGAAGCGGCGCTACGAGATCGTGGACGCCGCAAACGACCTGGGCTACTCCGCCGGGGCGCACAATTATACGGCCACGAACGTGATCTGCTATTCCCGTATGTACTATACGCGCACGGTCAACTATGAAGCGGACCCGCTCCTGACCGCCAGCGTCGACTACACGCCCGTGGGCGGGCTGCCCGGCTGGGCCGTATACGGGGAGGCGGAGACGGCCGATAAGCGCATCATGGTTCTGGGCGGCAGCACCTCCTCAGAGCTTTTCTACCAGGAGAGCTGGGCGGCCAAGCTCTGCCGCAGGCTGCGGGCGGAAGGGCACGCCGTCGTGATCTACAACGGCGCCCACGAGGGGAACACCGCGGCTCAGGAGCTTGACCGCATGCTCCGGGATATCCGCGCCCTGCGGCCGGATATCGTGATCAGCATGAGCGGATACAACGACATGCAAAAATCGGGCAACAAGTTTGAAGCCATGGGCGGCGAGCCCGCCTTCGATCACTGGCGGCGCATCGAGAGCTATATGAAGCGGATCGCTGAGGCGGAGGGCGCCGTCTTTCACGCGATCCTGCAGCCGGTCAACCAGGGCCCCGTGGAGCGGCCGCTCTACGACGTTTTGATGTTCCAGGGGCAGGAAGACTGGCGGGCGCAGCCGTTCAACGACCACCGCCGGAGCGACGATTTCTATACCGACCTGTTCCCGCTCTTTTTCGGCCGCAGCGAGATGTTCATCGACATGTGCCACTATTCCGAGCAGGGCAACGCCCTGCTGGCCGACGCGGTCTATCAGGTCATAAAGGGGGATCTTTCATGATCGTTCTCGGCGTTTCCGCCCTGTATCACGACTCCGCGGCCGCCATCGTGCGCGATGGGGAGATCCTCGCGGCGGCGCAGGAGGAGCGCTTCACCCGTGTGAAGCAGGACAAGGCCCTGCCCGTCAACGCGATCCGCTACTGCCTGCGGGAGGCGGGCGGCCTGCGCGGCGAGGATTTGGACGCGGTCGTCTATTACGACGACCCGCTGCTGACGCTGCACCGCTTCGTGTCCAACGTCTCCGCCGTAGGGGACGACTGCGGCGACCTGCTGCACACCAGCGCCGCCTCGGTCTTCGGGCAAAAGCTGTGGATCGAGAAGCTGCTGCGCGGCGAGCTCGGCCGACTCGGCCGGGAGGACCGCCTGTATACCACGCGGCACCACCTGTCCCACGCCGCCTCCGCCTTTTATCCCTCGCCCTTCACCGACGCGGCGATCCTGACCGTGGACGGCGTCGGCGAATGGAACACGACGATGATCGGCCGCGGGCACGGGAGCGAGATCGAGCTGCTGCGCAGCCTGGACTATCCGCACTCGCTCGGCCTGCTGTACAGCGCGTTCACGTATTTTTGCGGCTTCCGCGTCAACTTCGGCGACTACAAGCTGATGGGCCTCGCGCCGTACGGCCGGCCCGTCTACAAGGAGCTCATCTACGAGCGGCTGATCGACGTGAAGCCGGACGGTTCCTTCCGGCTGAATCTGGACTACTTCGATTTTCAGCACGGCCGGGCCATGACGAACGAGCGCTTCGCCGCGCTGTTCGGCGGCGGGCGGCGGCTGCCGGAGGCGCCGATCACCCTGCGGGAGATGGACCTCGCCGCCTCGGCCCAGGAGGTGACGCAGGAGATCCTGCTGCGCCTGGCGCGCACCGCGAAGGAGCTGACCGGCGAGCGTGACCTGGTGATGGCGGGCGGCGTCGCCCTCAACTGCACGGCCAACGGTCTGCTGGAGCGCGAAGGGCTGTTCGACCGCATCTGGATCCAGCCCGCGGCGGGCGACGCTGGCGGCGCGCTCGGC
>JAFUUR010000181.1 GCA_017477695.1 Oscillospiraceae bacterium
CTTTTCGCCATCATATAGTCATTATCATCGCTCGTGCAGTAAAGGACCGATGGGAACATGACCACACGCAACAGCAGACGAATAGCGGCGGCTCTCGTACTCATGCTCGTGCTCACTCTGCTCGCCGCCTACGAGGGTCCCGGGCGCGCGGCGCCTGCCGTTCCGACGGAAGCGCCCGCCGCGGAGCACACGTCGGAACCCGAGCCGGAGCTCACGCCGGGACCCGAGCCGACGCCGGAGCCGCTTCCGCGCTACGCCGACGGCGAGGCCAGCCTGCAGATCCCGTCCGGGCCGCTCGCGATCAGCGAGATCACCACGACAAACGGTGACCTCGTCGAGCTTGTGAACGTTTCGGGGCAGGACGTGCTGCTGTCCGATTATTACCTCTCCGATAAAAACACGGACCGACTGAAGCTCCGCCTGCCGGAGGACGTGCTCGCCCCAGGCGCATTCTATGTGGTAGAGGGGCTGTCCCTCTCCGTCAAGGGGGACCGGCTCTGGCTCAGCGACGCGCGGGAAACGGTGCTGGACTACGCCAGGATCGAAAACGTGCCGCCCGGCGGGAGCTATGGACGCATACGCAGCGAGGCCGGGTGGTTCTATTTCTCCTCCCCCAGCCTGGGCGAAGAGAACGCCGGCGGCCTGCGCCGCGTCTCCGAGGAGCCGACGGCCAGCGTCGCGAGCGGCGCTTACGACGGCGTCACGGACGGGCTCACGATCGAGCTGCAGGGCAGCGGCACGATCTATTATACGCTTGACGGGCAGAAGCCCGATATGGAGAGCGCGGTCTATACCGGCCCCATCCGCCTGACAGGGACTACCGTCGTGCGCGCCGTTTCGGTCGAGCCGGACGCCGTGCCGAGCCGCGTTGCGACCTACAACTATTTCCTCAACGAGGGGCACGCGCTGCCCATCGTCGCGTTCAGCGCCGACGATTACGACGCATGGTTCAGCCACTACTCCGGCCACAACCGCTTCGGCGAGTACGCCGGCACCGCCGCGCTGTACCGGGAGGGCGAAGAGGTCTTTAACCTCGACTGCGGTCTGCAGCTCAAGGGCTTCTCCGCGGTGCTGGATCCGATGAAGAAGAACTTCGGCTTCTTCTTCCGCGGGCGCTACGGCGACGGTGATCTGGAGGATTGCGATCTGTTCGACAACGGCGTCACTTCGTATTCTTCCCTCCTGCTGCGCGCCGGGCAGGATCACCACGCGGCCATCATCCGCAACGAGGTGATGCAGGAGCTGTGCCTCGCGGGCAGCAGCGTCCTCCCCGCCCAGCACGGCGTCTACTGCGTCGTGTATATGAACGGTCACTATAAGGGCATCTACAGCCTCAAGGAAAATATGAACGATCATTTCTTCGGCGACCTATACGGTGTAAGCCCGGAGAGCGTCACCACGCTGCGCGTGCGGGCCGACGTGGAGAAGTGCGAAGAGCTGCAGGAGATCTTCGATCTCGGAGAACACGCCGACATGACGGATCCCGAGAATTACGCACGCTTCTGCGAGCTGATCGATATCGACAACTATATCGACTATATCCTCTTCGAGGGCTTCAGCGGGAACACGGATCTGCTGGAGAACGTACGCTATTTCAAGTCCCCGGAGATCGATCAGCGCTGGCGCCTCGCGTTTTTCGACCTGGACTGCGCGTTTTACGAGTTCTACGGCGGTATGCGCTGCGTGTTTGAGAGCTATGCCAAGCCCAGCCACGAGATCACATTCATGTCCCGCAACCTCATCCACAACGCGCAGTTCCGCGACAGGCTTCTCAGCCGCTACGCGCAGCTGCTGCGCGGCGTCCTCTCCCCCGAATACGTAACGGCCACCATGGCCCGCCTCGCAAACGAGATCGAGCCCGAGGTCACTCGGGACCGCGTCAGCAACGGTATCTCGCGCGATTACTGGGATCACATGATGGATCAGTTGTACCGATTCGGTACCATCGACTATACCCGGGCCACCATCGAAGCGCTGCGCCAGGATCTCGATATGTCACGAGAAGAAGTGGAGCGCTATTTCGGCGAATGGCTCTGAACGCACGACGCCCCCCGGCCGACCTCTCGGTCAGCCGGGGGCGTTCTCATTCATGTCGGGGCGTTGTCCGTTTACGCCTTCTCGGCCAACAGCTTCAGGATCTGCACGGCGTTGCTCGCGGCGCCCTTGCGGATCTGATCGCCGCAGCACCAGAGCGTCAGGCCCTTGTCGTCGGTCAGATCGTCGCGGATGCGGCCGACCCAGACCAGATCCTGATCCGTGGTGTCCAGCGGGGTGGGATAGCAGCGGCCTTCATAGTCCTCGATGAGGCGCACGCCCGGGAATGCGGCGACGGCGGCCTTGGCCTGCTCGACCGAGACCTTTTCCTTCGTGCGCAGCGTCACGGCGATGGAGTGCGAGCGCATGACCGGCACGCGCACGCAGGTGCAGTTGACCTTGAGCTCCGGCTCGTGGAGGATGCGGCGGCCCTCGTTCTGCATCTTCATCTCTTCCTTGGTGTAGTCGTTGCCGTAGGGCGCGTCGATGAACGGGATGACGTTCAGCGCGATCTGTGCGGCAAAGGTCTTGACCTCGGGCTTCTCGCCGGCGGCCAGGGCCTGCATCTGCTGCTCCAGCTCTCTGATTCCGTTCTGCCCGGCACCGGACACCGCCTGGTAGGTGCAGACCACCATATTCTCAATCGGCGAGAGCTTCGCGATGCCCGCGACCGCCATGAGGGCGATGATCGTGCAGCAGTTGGGGTTTGCGATGATGCCCTTGTTTTCAAACGCGTCCGCGCCGTTGATCTCCGGTACGACCAGCGGCACCTCGGGGACCAGGCGGAAAGCGGAGCTGTTGTCGATGTAGACGGCGCCGCTCTTTTGGATCGCCGGGGCAAAGCGCTGCGACATGTCGCCCTCGACGGCGCCCAGCACGAAATCGAGCCCCTCGAAGCTCTCGTCCGTGGCCTCGCGGATCACGACGTCCTGCCCGTGGAACTTCACGGTGCCGACCGCGCTGCGCGCGCTGGCGAGCGGCCGCAGCTCGGCTACGGGGATCTCATACTCCTCCAGGACCTTCAGCATCTCCTGGCCGACGGCGCCGGTGGCGCCGAGAATACCGACGTTAAACTTTTTCATGCGGTCAATCCTCCCATTTTATCTGCAAATCCGTCGTACATCACGCGGATGGCAGTTTCAAACTGTTCGTTTTCCACGCCCACGATGATGGAGATCTCGTCCGCGCCCTGGGCGATGGTGCGGATGTTGACGCCGTGGTTGCCGAGCGCCTGGAACAGGCGGCCCGACACGCCCGGCCGGAACGGCATCTTGCGGCCGACGGCGGCCACCAAGGCGATACCGTCCTGGATCTGCACATCGTCCGGTCGGCAGGCCTTGCGGATATCCGCGATCACGTCGAACAGGCTGTCCCCCAGCGCGGCGGTCGAAGCCACCAGCGCGAAGGAATCGAGCCCGAGCGTGATATGCTCCACCGGGACCTTGTAGCGGTCCAGGATCTCCAGCGACTGGCGCAGCGGCACGCTCTGGTTCATGTTGCGCTTGCTGACGGTGAGGATGGTGAAGTTGCGCCGCCCGGCGATGCCGGTGATGAAGCGCTCCTGATCGCCTGCCTCCTCCTCCACGCTCTCCACGATCATGGTGCCGGGGTCGTCCGGGCGATTGGTATTGCGGATATTCAAGGCGATGCCGCGCTCCTTGACCGGCAGGACCGACTCCTCGTGCAGCACGGACGCGCCCATGAACGCCAGCTCCCGCAGCTCGGAATACGTGATGCTCGCGATCGGACTGGGGTTTTCGACGATGCGCGGGTCCGCCATCAGAATGCCGGACACGTCCGTCCAGTTCTCATACACGTCCGCGTTCACGGCCGCTGCCGCAAGGGCGCCGGTGATGTCGCTCCCGCCGCGGGTCATGACCTTGATGCGCCCGGTGGGCAGCCTCCCGTAAAAGCCGGGGAGCACGACTCTGCCGTGCTGCTCGAGCGCCGCGGCGATGGCGGCGTCGGTGCGCTCCCGATCGACCTGCCCGTCGAAGCCGAAGAAGATACAGTCCGCCGCGTCCACGAAGGCGAAGCCAAGATACTCGGCCATGAGCCGGGAGGTGAAGTACTCGCCGCGGCTCACCAGCTCATCCACGGACATATCCTTGGACAGACGCCCTTCCAGCGCCTTCAGATCCTCCTCGATGGGGTAAGTGAGCCCGAGCTCGTCCCGGATCTCGATGAAGCGCTGTTCTATGGTATGCAGAATATCTCCGCAGGAGACGCCGTAGGTCAGGTGCGCGTGGCAGAGGTACAGCAGATCCGTCAGCTTATGGTCGTCAGACGAGCGCTTGCCCGCGGCCGACACGACGACGAGCCTGCGCGCATCGTCCGCCTCCACGATCGCCTTGACTTTTTTGAACTGCTCCGCCCCTGCGACGGAGGAACCGCCGAATTTTGCGACTTTCAGCATGAGCTCAGCCTCCGATCGCGGCGAAGAACAGCTCAACGCCGGCAGCGCGCAGGCGCTCCGCCATAAAGTGCATCTGGGAAACGGAAACGGGCTTCGTGATGATGCGCACGACGTCCCCGTCGAGCTCGGCGCTCTCCGCCGGGATCTCCGCGGCGTGCTCCGCCGGGAGCCGCACGTAGTAGGCGTGCTCATTGCGGGAATTGTCCGCGTTGGCAAGGCGGCAGTTCTCCTGCAGCATGTAGTGCTTGCCGTGGAGGATACAGCCGAGGTCGCGCAGCACGGCGGAGGCCGTGGGATAGCGCCCGGCGCCCTGGCCCATCAGCACGATGGGACCGGAGCACTTGCCTTCGTAGCTGGCCATGTTATAATTGGCCAGTACCGCGCACTCGGGCGCGCCGTCACGCAGCAGAACGGGCTCCACGTAGGCGGAGACCTTTTCTCCCCCGGCGCGGCTGCCCTTTGCCAGCAGGCGGCAGGTATAGCCGCGGGACCGGAAATGCGCCACGTCCGCCGCCGTGACGGACTCGATCCCCTCGTTGAGCAGGCCCTCGGTGGGCAGCGCGTCGTAGGCGACCGCGCAGGCGAGCATGATCTTGCGCAGCGCGTCGAGCCCCGAGACGTCCGCCCTTGGGTCGGCCTCCGCGTAGCCGAGGCGCTGCGCGTCCTTGAGCGCGTCGCCATAATCGAGCCCCAGGCGCTGCATCGCGTCGAGCATATAGTTGGTCGTACCGTTGAGGATGCCGCCCATGGAAAGGATCTCGTCGCTCTCGCGGGCGATGGACAGATTGTGCAGGAAGGGCACACCGCCGCCGCAGGCCGCGCTGAACAGGAACGCGGCGCCGTGCTCTCTGGCGATAGCGTTGAGCTCGATCCCCTTGGCAGCCACGAGGGCCTTGTTCGAGGTCACGAAATGCTTGCCCGCGCGCAGCACGGCCGCGCCGTAGCTGAACGCCGGCTCCACGCCGCCCATCACCTCCGCGACCGCGCCCACGCTCGGATCCTGCACGATCTGCTCGATCGTGGTCACCTTGAACGGCGCGTCGTCCTTCCCGGGCCTGACGAGGACGGGGCCCGCCTCGAGCCCCTGCGCGTGCTGAAGCATCTCATAGACACCGACGCCTACGGTGCCGAAACCCAAAACCGCTACTTTCATAACTGCCTCCCAATGGCTGAAAAATTTTCTTGTGTCCGTGTAAAAAAGACACTTGTTTTTTCGACGGGGACAGTGTATCATAGGGGCTGGACAAAATCAAGCCCTATTTTTTCGGGTCGGGAAAATTTGGAGAAATCACCATGCTGGATAACTATTTGATCATTCACAAAAGCATATTGCCCGAATACTACGAAAAAGTGCTGGAGGCCGGGCGGCTCGTCGAGAGCGGCAAGGCGCGGGACGTAAGCCAGGCCGTGCGCATGGTCGGCATCTCGCGGAGCACTTATTACAAGTATAAGGACTATATTTTCGCCCCTTCGGACATGGACGGCAGCCGCAAGGCCGTGCTGGACATGATGCTGGACCATACGCCCGGCGTGCTCAGTTCCCTGCTGACGCGGATCTCTTCCGCGGGGGCCAGCGTCGTGACGATCACGCAGAGCCCGCCGATCCGCGGCCGGGCCAGCGTCACCATCACGCTGGACGTGAGCGCGCTGACGGTCACGATAGCGGAGCTGCTGGAGCTCATCAGCAGCGCGGCCGGCGTGGAAAACGCACAACTGCTTGCAATGGAATAAGGAGGATATGATCATGGAATACCAAAGCACCCGCAGCGCGCTGCGCGCGGAAGACACCGCGGCCGTCCTGCAGGGCATCGCCCCGGACGGGGGCCTCTATATCGACCCGCGCCTTGCCGACCGGCCCTTTGACTGGCAGGCCTGTCTGCCGCTCGCTCCGCTGGAAATGGCCGAGCGCATCCTCAGCCATCTCCTGCCCGGTTACCCGGACATGGGCGAGCTCGTGCGCCGCGCGTACGACGGCAAATTCGACACCGACGAGCTGACGCCGCTCGTTCCCGTTGGCGGAGACTACGTGCTGGAGCTTTTCCACGGGCCGACGGCCGCCTTCAAGGACGTGGCGCTGTCCATGCTGCCGCAGCTCATCACCGCCGGGCGCAGCCAGGCGGGTGTGGAGGACAAGATCGTCATCCTCACGGCCACCTCCGGCGATACCGGCAAGGCCGCGCTCGAGGGCTTCCACGACGTGGAGGACACGGGCATCATCGTCTTCTTCCCGGACGACGGCGTCTCCCCCGTGCAGAAGGCGCAGATGGTCACGCAGACGGGCGGCAACGTGCGCGTGTGCGCGGTGCGCGGCAATTTTGACGACTGCCAGACCGGCGTCAAGCAGGCCTTCGCCGCCATCAACCAGAGCGGTGTGCTCGAGGGCAAGGGCCTGCGCCTGTCCTCGGCCAACTCCATCAATATCGGCCGCCTCGCGCCGCAGGTGGTGTATTACTTCATCGCCTACGCGGAGCTGGTCAAGCGCGGCGCCGTGGCCTGCGGCGACCCAGTGGATTACGTCGTGCCCACGGGCAACGTCGGTGATATCCTCGCCGGTTACTTCGCGCGGCTCATGGGGCTGCCGGTCGGGCGGCTGGTCTGCGCCTCCAACGCCAACAGGGTGCTGACGGATTTCCTCAACACCGGCGTGTACGATAAGCGCAGAGAGTTTCTCAAGACCTCTTCTCCCTCTATGGATATCCTC
>JAFUUR010000026.1 GCA_017477695.1 Oscillospiraceae bacterium
ATCCATATCGAAACACCGAAGCGGGGAGAACGCCTGCGGCTTATCGAAAGCGCCCAGCTCAACGCGCGCGAGGAGATCCAACGGCGGACGACCGCCGCACAGCGCCGCTCCAAGACGCTCGAGTGGCTGCAGAAGGCGCTCGAGCTCGAGCATTTTCCCACGCGCATCGAGGCATTCGACATTTCCAACCTCGGCGATACGGGGATCGTCGCGGCGATGACCGTACACGTCGACGGAAAGCCCCTCAAGAGGGACTATCGGAAGTTTCGCATCCGGGACCTGGAGATCCGGGACGACTATGCGAGCATGTACCAGGCGGTCTACCGCCGCTTCAGGCACTACGTGGACGGGGACGAGAGATTTGCCCCGCTGCCGGATCTGTTGCTCATCGACGGCGGCGACACGCACGCTGCAACGGCGGAGCGCGCCGCGAGCGACCTCGGCCTGTGCGTCCCGATCTTCGGGATGGTGAAGGATGACAGGCACCGCACCCGCGCGCTGATCACGGCGGACGGGCGAGAGATCGGCATCCAGGGAAACCAGGCGGTCTTCTCTCTGATCGGCAATATCCAGGAGGAGACGCACCGCAGCGCCATCGAATACCAGCGCCTGCTGCGCCGAGAGAGCTACGGCTCCACGCTCGACAAGATCGAGGGCGTCGGCCCCAAGCGGCGCGACGAGCTGCTGCGCGCGTTCAAGTCCGTTACCGCCGTCCGTGAGGCGGACGTTGAGCAGCTCCGGCAGGTAGTGCCCGTTCATACGGCGCGCGCGATCTACGAGTATTTCCATCGGGAGGAGACGGCATGCGCATCATCACAGGGACAGCCAGAGGAAAAAAACTGAAGACGCCCGCCAATTACGATATCCGTCCCACAACGGACAACGTGAAAGAATCGGTTTTCAACATCATCCAGTTCGACATCGAGGGGCGGCGGGTGCTGGATCTGTTCGCCGGCACGGGACAGCTCGGGATCGAGTGCCTGAGCAGGGGGGCGGCCGAGGCGGTCTTCGTCGATGAGAGCAGGGAAGCGGTGCGTATCGTACGGGAAAACCTCAAAAGCTGCGGCCTGCAGGGACAGGTCCTGCAGGAGGATGCGCTCGTCTATCTGAGGCGCTGCGGGAAATTCGATCTCATCTTCATCGACCCGCCGTACGACGCGCAGCTATACGAACCGGTGTTAAATACCATCAATTTGGTTGACATATTGTCGGATGGTGGTATAATCATTTGTGAAGCACGCCGTGAGAAAGAGCTCCCTGAGCTGCGGGCTCCCTACCGCAAGGGGAAGGAGTACCGCTACGGCAAGGTCAAGATTTGTATATATAAGAAGGAAAGCAACACAGATGAGAACCGCTATCTGCCCTGGGAGCTTTGACCCGATCACTCTCGGCCACTTGAACATCATCCGCCGCGCCTCGCAGATTTTTGACCAGGTCGTCGTCTGCATCATGCAGAATTCGACGAAGAAATCTCCCATGTTCACGGTAGAGGAAAAGATGGACATGGCAAGGCGTGCCGTGGCGAAGTATCCGAACGTCATCGTGGACGCGTCCGATATCCTGGAGGCGGAGTACGCCAAAAAGTACGAGGGCTCCGTCCTCGTCAAGGGCCTGCTCGTGGCTTCTGATTTCGAGTACGAATTCCAGATGGATCTGATCAATAAAAACATCACTCCCGCGCTGGAGACCATGTTCCTCACCTCGGGTGCAAGGTATACTTTTTTGAGCTCTTCCGTAGTTCGGGAACTGGCCATGTACGGCGCAGACCTCAGCGGCCTGGTCCCGGATGAATTGATCGACGAGATAGAAAAAAAGGCTGCGCAATGGAGGAAAGCCAATGGATAACCACGACGTGATCGCGCTCCTGGATAGTCTCTATAACATGGTGACGGAAGCCTGGGGCGTCCCCCTGGGCAACGACAAATGCATCATCGAGCGGGAGAAGGCCATCGATATCATCAATGAGATCAAGGCCAATCTGCCGTCCTCCATCGCCGAGGCCAAGCGGCTCGTGGCGGCCAGGGACGAGTTCATCGGCAACGCCAAGCGTGAGGCGGAGGCGCTGCGCAAGAGCGCCGAGGAAAAGGCCAGCACGATGGTCTCCGAGCAGGAGGTCGTGCGTGTTGCAAAGGCCCGCAGCGCGGAGCTGATCGCCTCGGCCGAGGCGAAGTCCAACGAGCTGCGCCGCGTCGCG
>JAFUUR010000182.1 GCA_017477695.1 Oscillospiraceae bacterium
GCCGACGAGAGCGCCGACTACGCGGCGATCCGCGCCTTCCTCACGGGCCTGCTGGACCGTATGGGCGTCAAGGCCGAGATCGACATCGGCCCGCGCGACAACGGCGGGGTCAACGTCAACCTCTCCGGCAGCGGCATGGGCGCCATCATCGGCCGCCGCGGCGAGACGCTGGACGCGATCCAGCACCTGACCAACTACGTGGTCAACCGCGGCAGCGACAAGCGCATGCACATCAGCGTCGACGCGGAGAACTACCGCAGCAAGCGGGAGGAGTCCCTCGTGCGTCTGGCCGAGAAGATGGCGGAGAAGGCCATCAAGTATAAGCGCAGCATGGCCCTCGAGCCGATGAATTCCTACGAGCGCCACGTGATCCACACCGCCCTGCAGAACTTCGAGGGCGTCACCACCAGCTCCACGGGTGTGGAGCCCAACCGCCGCGTCGTCGTCTCCTACGTCAAGCCCGAGACGGGCGGCAGCAAGCCCCAGAGCCGGGAGTGGGCCTGACCCGGATCACATCACTTTCTGTGCACAGCACATCGGAGGTATTTGTTATGATTTTTGAAAAGGTCGCCAGCGAACTGGCGCAGCAGTTTGAACTGGATCCCGAGACCATCACCATGGACACCAACCTGGTCGACGATCTGGGCGCGGACTCTCTGGACGTGGTCGAGCTGATCATGGCCCTGGAGGACAGCTTCGGCATCGCCATCTCCGACGAGGACGCGGCCGAGCTCTACACCGTGCGCCGCATCGTGGAGTACCTCGAGAAGCTCCAGTAAGCCCTGCTGACCCGCAAAGAGGAGGCGCCGTTCCGTTCGGAACGGCGCCTCCTCTTTTTTTCTGCGGTCTCAGCGCAGGAGCGCCTCCACCATCTGCTTATAGACCTCCGCGCAATTCATCACCTGCCAGGCGTAACCGTACTCGTTGTCCCCGTGCATATTGCCGCCGGAAGGCCCGAAGGTCACCGTCGGGATGCCGAGCAGACCTGCCAGGATGTTCGAGTCGCACACGGAGGGATCGTAGGAGCAGGGCAGCGTCCCGCCCGTGACGGCGGCGAACTTCTCCTGCAGCACGGTCACCAACGGGTGATCCTCGGCCAATGCGAAGGAGCGCATATACGGGGAGGAGCGCGGCCGCAGCCGCACCTCCACCTTGTCCGCAAGGCCCAGCTCCGCCGCCGCGGCGCGGATCTGCTCCATGCAGCTCTCCTCCGTTTCGCCCGGGACCACGTAGCGATCCACGAACAGATAGCAGCGGTCCGGCACGATCAGCGTGCCGGCGTTGCCGCCCTCGATATAGCGGATACACCAGGTGCCGTGTCCGAGATGGGGGTGCGGCAGCGTCGGCAGCGCCTCGATCGCAGCGGCGAGCCTGCCGCCGGAGATCAGCGCGTTTTCCCCTTCGGCCGGATAGTGGCTCGCGTGGGCCGACTTGCCGTGTACGGTCACGTCGAAGCTGTACCGTCCCCGAAAGCCCACCGCGACGCTCTCATACCGGCACTCGGCCATGATGGCGTAGTCCGCGTGGATCACGTCTTCCGCGACGAGCTGATAGGTGCCCTTGCTCAGACCCTCCTCGTCCGCGACGAAGCAGGCCAGGATCCTGCCGCTGAAGGCCTCCCGGTGCGCGCAGAAATACTCCAGGGTTTCCAGCAGCGCGGCCAGACCGCCCTTCATGTCCATCGCGCCGCGCCCGTAGACCCGGCCGTCGATCTCGGTGGGCACGAAAGGGTCCGTGTCCCAGCCGGCGGTCACGTCGACGGTGTCGATGTGACCGATGAGCAGCATGGTCCTGCCGGGTCTGCCGCTGTCGAGCACCGTCCAGAGGGAGGGCCGCTCGCGCGCCGCGGCGTCCTCCGGGAAATAGCTGTAATGCGGTTCGAGCCCCATCTGTTCAAGCTGCCGCGCCAGATAGTCCGCCATATCCACCTCGCGGCCGTTGACGGACTTGATGGCGATCATGTCATACCAGCGCTGAAGGATACGTTCCATGGCCGCCTCCTTATTCCTGCGCCTCGGCTGCGGCGAGCTTCGCCGTGCCGATCCCCGTTGCGGCGTACACGATCGAAAGGATGATCGACAGCCACAGCATGGGCGCGAAGGGCAGGAACGCCATGTTCGTCACGCCGAGGGTCGTGGCCGTGTAGGAGCCGGTGGTAGACCAGGGGATCAGCGGGGCGAGGCCCGTACCGGTATCGAGCATACCGCGCATGAGGTTCTTCTTATCCAGGCCGTACTTGGGGTAGAGATCCTTCACCATGCCGCCTACGACGGGATAGGACACGTAGTAGGCCCCGGTGATGCAGAAGAAGACCGCGTGCAGGATCAGAACGCCCAGCGACATGCTGCGCGAGGTCTTCGCCAGCCGCTGCACAAAGTCCAGCAGCACGTCCACCACGCCCGCCGTGCGCAGCGGCGCGCCGAAGATCGCGGCTGCCATCAGCAGACCGATCGTGGAAAGCATGGAGGTGAACCCGCCGCGGTTGAGCATGGAGTCGACTACGGCGGAGCCGGAGTCGATGGAAAAGCCGGAATACATCGTGCCGAGGATCCCTGCGAGGGAGTTGTGCTGGAAGAGCATCGCGAGCACAGCGCCCGTGAAGATACCGGCGACGAAGGTCGGCAGGGTGGGCTTTCTCATCACGATCAGGACGATGACCACGACGACGGGCAGCAGGAGCAGCGGATTGAGGCTGAAGCTCGAGGAGACGGTGCGCAGGATGTCCTCATACACCTCTCCGCCCACGCTCCCGGAGGAGTAGCGAAGGCCGTAGATCAGGAAGAACACGAGGGAGATCAGGTAGGCCGGGCCCGTGGAGATCAGCGCGTGGCGGATCCCGGTCATCAGCGGCACGTCCGTCACGGTAGCGGTGATGACAGGAGAGTCTGACAACGGGGAGACCTTATCGCCGAAGAAGGCGCCCACGCACACGGCGCCGGCCGCCGCGGGCAGCGGCACGCCCAGGCCCTGGGCCACGCCCATGCAGGCGATGCCGACCGTGGCAAGCGTGCCCCAGGAGGTGCCGGCCAGGACGGACATCAGCGTGCACAGAATGCACACGATCGGCAGGAACAGGCCCGGCGTCAGGACCTTCATGCCGTAGTAGATCATCACGGGGACGGTCCCGGCGGCCATCCACACGGCTACGAGCACGCCTACGGCCAGAAGGATCAGGATAGCGACGATCATCGAGGCGATGGTATCCTTGATGCCCTGCTGAAGTGCATCGTAGCGGATGCCGAAGCACCAGGCCATAAAGCACAAGATCACGCCGCCGACCGACAGCACGATGCGGTTATTGAGCTTGAGGACCATCAAGCCGATGATGATCACGGCGATGCCGACGATCAGCATGGCGAGGGCCTGTCCGGGTCTTACGATCTTTCTTTCTGTGTTGTTCATTGTTTTCCTCTCCTTTTCTTTTTTTGCAATCGAAAGAGGATAAACAAAAAACCACGATCTCCGTACACACAGGAAGATCATGGTCAAATCCACAGCCGACGCTGCCGCGCCGGTATGCGATCCGAATAGCGCTCCACACGTGTGTGGCAGTCCGGCGGATATTCTCCGACGACCCAGGCAACTGCTCCGCAGGTACGGAAACAGCCCTTCGGCGGCTTGCCCTTTCCGATCCGACGGGTACCTGCCCTTGCCGGATCCTACTGATGCGCGCCGCGCCTCTATCCTCGTTCAATTTGTACATACCCTACCACGGGCAGCGGTTCTCGTCAAGGGCGGAAGCTAAAATTTGGAAGTTCTCACAGTGCTGGGCCCCGCCCTTCCCGCGCGTTTGGGCAGCGTTCCCAACGCAGCGCGCTTCGCTCCCGTTCCCCTTGACATTCCCATCGAACGTGGTAAAATACGTAGCACACTACATATTCACAGATCGAGGTGAAGCTTATGGAATGCGATCTCCCCGTCGGGCTGCGCTTTTCCCTGCTGCACCGCTCGTTCCGCAAAAAGATGGACGAGCTGCTGCGTGAGAAGGGGCTGACCGGCGTGCAGTTCGGCGTGTTGGGCGCGCTCTCCCGTCTGGAGTGGGAGGGGCGGGACGAGATCAACCAGAAGGATCTCGAGCTGGTGACCCACGTCACCCACCCCACCATGGCCGCGATCATCAAGCGGCTGGAGAAGAAGGAGCTGATCCTCTGCGGGACCAGCCCGCGCGACCGCCGCTTCAAATGCATCTCCTCCACGGAGAAGGCCCGCGCCCTCGAGCGCGATGTGGCCGAGGTGGAGGAAAAGACCTTCCGGTGGCTCTGCGGCGGGCTCAGCGAGGCGCAGATCGGCCAGCTCATGGACATCACCGACGTGATGATCGCCAACGCCGTCGCGGCCTGCGGAGAAAGGGGTGACTGCCCGTGATCAGGACCTTTGCCAAATGCATCCGGGAATTCAAGCGCCCCACGATCCTCACGCTGATCTTCATCGTGGCGGAGGTCTTCATCGACGTGCTGATCCCCTTCTACACGGCGGACCTGGTCAACGACATCAAGGCCGGCGCCGCCATGAGCGAGGTCGTCCGCCTGGGGCTGATCCTGGTCGCGATGGCCGTCGTCTCCCTGGCCTGCGGCGGCGCCGCGGGCTATACCGGCGCCAAGGCCTCCGCCGGCTTTGCGCGCAACGTCCGGCGGGACGTGTTCACCCGGGTACAGGCCTTTTCCTTTGAAAACATCGACAGGTTCTCCACCGCCTCGCTCGTGACGCGCATGACCACCGACGTCACCAACGTGCAGTTCGCCTTCATGATGGTGATCCGCGTGGCGGTGCGCGCGCCGCTGATGTTCGTCTTCTCCGTGGTGATGGCCTACATCATGGGCGGCTCGCTCGCGACCGCCTTCGTCATCGTGATCCCGGTGCTGATCGTGGGCCTGCTGCTCATCGCCCGGGAGGCGCTGCCGTCCTTCCGCGCGGTCTTCCGCAAGTACGACCTGATGAACGAGTCCGTGGAGGAGAACGTGCGCGCCATGCGCGTGGTCAAGGGCTTCGCGCGCGAGAACTACGAGAAGCAGAAGTTCGCCGCGGCCTCGCACAACATCTGCATGGACTTCACGCACGCCGAGCGCGTCGTCGCGCTCAACTCCCCGCTCATGCAGTTCTGCGTCTACTTCAACATGGTCTTCGTGCTCTATTTCGGCTCGCGGCTGATCATCACGAGCGGCGGACAGACCATCGACGTGGGCCAGCTCTCGGCCATGCTGACCTACGGCATGCAGATCCTCATGTCGCTCATGATGGTCTCCATGATCTACGTGATGCTCACCATGTCCATGGAGGCCATGCGCCGCATCGCGGAGGTGCTCGCCGAGGAGCCCTCCCTGCGCGACCCGGAGGACCCCGTCATGGAGGTCCGGGACGGCTCGGTGGACTTCGATAACGTCTCCTTCAAATACGCGCAGACCGCCCACAACAACGCCCTCGACCATATCGACCTGCACATCCGCTCGGGGATGACGGTCGGCATCCTGGGCGGCACGGGCTCGAGCAAGTCCACCCTCGTGCAGCTCATCCCGCGCCTGTACGACGTGACGGAGGGCTGCGTGAAGGTCGGCGGCGTGGACGTGCGCGACTACGACGTCGAGACGCTGCGCGGCGCCGTGGCGGTCGTGCTGCAGAAGAACCTCCTCTTCTCCGGCACCATCCGCGAGAACCTCCGCTGGGGCAAGGCCGACGCCACCGACGAGGAGCTGGCCGACGCCTGCCGCCTCGCCCAGGCGGACGACTTCATCCGCGCCTTCCCCGACGGCTACGACACCCACATCGAGCAGGGCGGCACGAACGTGTCCGGCGGGCAGAAGCAGCGCCTGTGCATCGCCCGGGCTCTGCTGAAAAAGCCCAAAATCCTGATCCTGGACGACTCCACCAGCGCGGTGGACACCAGGACCGACGCGAAGATCCGCGAGGGCTTCCGCAGCTATATCCCCGAGACGACCAAGATCATCATCGCCCAGCGCGTGGCCTCCGTGCAGGACGCCGACCTGATCGTCGTCATGGACGGCGGCCGCATCGCCGACATGGGCGACCATGCGGCGCTGCTGGCGCGCAGCCCGATCTATCGCGAGGTCTACGAGCAGCAGACGAACGGAGGTGACGGGGATGCATAAGCGAAACGCCGGCGCAAATCTGCGCGCGAATTTCGGCGCCATCAAGTGGACGCTGAAGAAATTCTTCGGCTTCTACCCGGTGCTGGCGCCGCTGTCGATCTTTCTGATCCTCTTCTCGGCGGTGGTCTCCGCCATCCCCTCGCTCTTCGTGCAGAACGTGCTCTCCGTCGTGGAGCAGTGGTACCGCAGCGGCGACTGGGCCTCCGCCCGGGCGCAGCTCGTGCCCTACTTCACGCTGCTGATCTCCCTGTACGTGCTGTCGATGATCTCCATCACCGTGGAATCGCAGCTCATGGCCGTCATTACCCAGGGCTTCCTGGACAAGATGCGCCAGACGATGTTCGGCGACATGCAGGATCTGCCCATCCGCTATTTCGACACCCACAAGCACGGCGATATCATGAGCTACTACACCAACGATATCGACACCCTGCGCCAGCTCATCTCGCAGTCTCTGCCCTCGCTGATCCGCTCGGTCTCGATCGTGCTGGTGGTGCTGGCCATCATGCTCTATTTCAGCATCTGGCTGACGCTGGTGCTGCTGGTGGGCGTGGCCGCCATGTTCTTCGTGACCCGCACCGTGGGCGGCGGCTCCGCCAAATACTTCCTGGAGCAGCAGCGCAGCGTCGCGGCCATGGAGGGCTTCGTGCAGGAGATGATGAACGGCCAGAAGGTCGTGAAGGTCTTCTGCCACGAGCGGCAGAGCATCGAGGACTTCGACAAGGTCAACGACGCGCTCTTCGGCGTCAGCTCCCGCGCAAACGCCTACGCGAGCGTCCTCGGCCCCATCATCGCGAACATCGGCAACATCCTCTACGTGTCCCTCGCGCTGATCGGCGGCGTGTTCCTCCTGGCGGGCATCCCCAATGTGAGCCTGTCCGGCATGGCCTTCAGCATCAGCATCCTGGTACCGTTTCTCAACATGACGCGCCAGTTCACCGGCAACGTCAACCAGCTCAGTCAGCAGATCAACTCCATCGTCATGGCCGGCGCCGGCGCGCAGCGCATCCGCGCGCTCACCGAGGAGCAGCCCGAGGTCGACGACGGCTACGTCACCCTCGTCAACGTCCGCATTGAGCCCGACGGCAGCCTCGCCGAAACGGACGAGCTCACCGGGCACTGGGCCTGGCGGCACCCGCACAGCGCCGACGGCAGCGTCACCTATACGCCGCTGCGGGGCGACGTGCGCATGTTCGACGTGGACTTCGCCTACGAGGAGGGCAAGGAGGTCCTGCACGACGTGACCGTCTACGCCGAACCCGGCCAGAAGGTCGCCTTCGTGGGCGCCACCGGCGCGGGCAAGACCACCATCACCAACCTCATCAACCGCTTCTACGATATCGCCGACGGCAAGATCCGCTACGACGGCATCAACATCAACAAGATCAAAAAGGCCGACCTGCGCCGCTCGCTCGGCATCGTCCTGCAGGACACCAACCTCTTCACCGGCACCGTGCTCGAGAACATCCGCTACGGCCGCCTGGACGCCAGCGACGAGGACTGCGTCGCCGCGGCGAAGCTCGCCGGCGCGGACGATTTCATCACCCGCCTGCCCGACGGCTACGCCACCATGCTCTCCAACAACGGCGCGAACCTCTCCCAGGGGCAGCGCCAGCTCCTGGCCATCGCGCGCGCCGCCGTCGCAAATCCGCCCGTCATGATCCTGGACGAGGCCACCTCCTCCATCGACACCCGCACCGAGGCCATCGTGCAGCGCGGCATGGATAAGCTCATGGAGGGCCGCACCGTCTTCGTCATCGCGCACCGCCTCTCCACGGTCATGAACTCCGACGTGATCATGGTCCTGGACCACGGGCGCATCATCGAGCGCGGCAGCCACGAGAAGCTCATCGCCGAAAAGGGCACCTACTACCAGCTCTACACCGGCGCATTCGAGCTCGAATAAGAACGGAGGACGGTATGAAAAAAGTCGTTTTATGCATCACCCTTTCCCTGTCGATGCTGCTGTGCGGCGCACAGCGCGGCGCCGCCGCGGAGACGGCCGCGCCGGAGACCCCGGCACCCGCC
>JAFUUR010000183.1 GCA_017477695.1 Oscillospiraceae bacterium
GCACAGCGCTCGCAGCTTTTGACGCCGCTCTTTCTGTACAGATACGCGCCGCCGCACTCCTCGCCCAGCGCGTAGAGTGGGCAATAGCAGAACAGGCAGTTGAAGTCCTCCTCGCGTATCCCCTCGTGACAGGGGAAAAACTCACAGTCCCGATTCTGAAAAAAGGCATAGCGCCTGCTTTTGTCTTCCATCTCTCTTCCTCACTGCCAGCCGCGGTCGGCCGGGTCGAGCATATCCGCGGCAGTGTAGATCAGGGCGTTGCAGATCGCGACAGCCACGCTGCTGCCCCCCTTGCGGCCCATCGCCGCGACGGCGGGTACGCCGAACTCCTCGCAAGCGGCGAACAGCCGTTCCTTGCTCTCCACCACGTTCACGAAGCCCACGGGGACCGCGATCACCAGCGCAGGCCGCAGGCCGGCACGAATCTCCCGTTCGATCTGATAAAGCGCAGTCGGCGCGTTGCCGACCGCAAGCACGGCGCCGGGATACCGCTCGGCCGCGTAGGCCATCGCCGCCGCAGCGCGGGTCGTCCCCTTTTCCCGCGCGTTCTCCGCCACAAACGGTTCCGCCATAAAGCAATAGGCCTCGCCGCCCAGCTTCCGCAGCCCCGGCTTGCTGACGCCGGCCAGTGCCATATTCGTATCGGTGACGATGGGCACGCCCTGCCGGAGCGCCCGCGCCCCGAGGCGGACCGCACCCGGTGTGAAGCGCAGCGTCTGCGCGTAATCGAAGTCCGCCGTCGCGTGGATCACGCGCGTGATTACCGCCGCGTACTCCTCCGGCAGCTCGATTGCACGCTCGGCAAGCTCCGCGCGTATGATCGCCATGCTGCTGCGCTCGATATCCGCGGGCAAGCTGTGTTCAGCCATGAGAAAAAGCCTCCATCGCTTCGTAGATCTTTTCCATATCCAGACTTGCGCGCACGGCGTCCGCAAGCAGGTCGTATTGCCGCTGACGGTAGATCGCGCGTGGCGTGAGCTGCACGGGCATGATCTGTATCCCTTTACGCCCGGCAAGCCACGCGGCAATCTTTGCAGTCAGCTCGCCGGTGTCGAACAGTCCGTGCAGGTACGTGCCGAACACGCTCCCGCACACAGCGCCGTCCGTGCTACCGTCCGCACAGCGGCAGAACGGCTCGGCGGTCCCTCGGTCCGTCTCTCCCATGTGGATCTCATATCCCTCGAGAGCCGCGTCTTTAAAGGCCCCAGAGCAGCAGACCGCCTGCTTGCGCGTCCTTGTCTTGTCAGCGCTGAAGACTGTGCGGCATGGCAGCAGACCGATGCCCGACAGCGTTCCGCCGTGCTCAACGCCCTCGGGATCTGATATGCTCTCGCCCAGCATTTGGTAGCCGCCGCAGATGCCCAGCACGGGCGTACCCGCGTCGGCAAGCGCCCGGATACGGTCTTCCAGACCGGTCTCCCGCAGCCAGAGCAGATCGTCCATGGTGCTCTTGGTGCCTGGCAGGATCAAGAGGTCGGGCTCTCTGAGCTGCTCTTTCCCCGTCGCGTATCGAAGGCCGATCTCCGGATGCTCTTCAAGCGGCGGAAAATCGGTAAAATTCGAGATGTGCGGCAGACGGATGACCGCGACGTCCAGCAGGCGCTCCCTCTCCGTCTTGAGAAGCGACGGAGCCAGGCTGTCCTCGTCGTCGATCTCAACGTGCAGCCAGGGCACGACGCCCAGGACCGGGACACCGGTCAGCGCCTCGAGCTGATCGAGTCCCGGACGCAGCAGCGCGGCGTCTCCCCGGAATTTGTTGATCACCGTACCGACGACGCGGCGGCGTTCTTCCTCGCGCAGCAGCGCAACGGTCCCGTAAAGCTGTGCGAAAACGCCGCCCCGGTCGATATCTCCGGCGAGGAGGACAGGCGCGTCGACCAGCTCCGCAAGGCCCATATTGACGATATCGTTCTCCCGCAGGTTGATCTCCGCCGGCGAGCCCGCGCCCTCGATCACGATGATATCGTTCTCCGCAGCTAGGCCCGCATAGGCGGCAAGCACGTCCGGGACCAGTTCCTTCTTCATTGCGAAATACGCCGCCGCATCGTACTGCCCGCGTACCGTGCCGTTGACGATGAGCTGGCTGCCGGTGTCGCTCGAAGGCTTGAGGAGGATCGGATTCATGCGCACGTCGCACTCGAGTCCGGCGGCCTCCGCCTGAACGGCCTGTGCACGGCCCATCTCCAGTCCGTCCGGCGTGACGTAGCTGTTGAGCGCCATGTTTTGGCTCTTGAACGGCGCGACGCGCCAGCCGTCCTGCAGGAAGATGCGGCACAGGGCCGTCGCCAGCAGGCTTTTCCCCGCGCCGGACATAGTCCCCTGTACCATGATGCATTTAGCCATGCCGCAGCACCTCCTCCAGCGCCTGCACGAAGCGCTCGTTCTCCGCGCGCGTTCTGACGGCTGCGCGATACCAGCCCGGGCCAAGCCCCGCGAAATCGCTGCAGCCGCGCAGCAGGATTCCCCGTTGAAAGAGCTTATCGCAGAGCGAGCGGTCGGCGTGATAAAACAGGATAAAATTCGCCTCACCCGGCACGCAGCGGCAGCCAAGCGCGCAAAGCGCAGAAAGCAGGTAAGCACGCTCTTCCCGCAGCAGGCGGCGCAGCTCGCGCAGATAGTTCTCCTCCCCCAGCGCCGCGAGCCCCGCCGCCTGTGCCGGAGTGGAGACCGGCCACGGCTGCCCCGCGGCTGTCAGTGCGCCTGCGAGCGCTGCACTTCCGCAGAGCGCGTATCCGAGCCGCAGCCCCGGCATCGCGAAGGATTTGGTAAAGGCCCGGAGAAGGATCACGTGCGGGCATTCCATCAGTCTGGACGCAAGTGAATGGGCCTCAGGCTCGTCCAACAGCTCGTTGAAGCACTCGTCGATCATGAGACGCGTCCCGACCTTGGCGCAGCGCTCAACGATCCGATCCAGCAGCGCGGGATGCACGGTACGCCCCGTCGGATTGTTCGGATCGCACAGGATCAACAGGTCGATCCCCGGCTCGATGCGTTCCAGGAACGCCTCTCCGAGGGACA
>JAFUUR010000184.1 GCA_017477695.1 Oscillospiraceae bacterium
ATAGATATGTCCATGTATCTGATGATTCGATGCTGAAAGCAGTTCATCAGTTTGAATCAGCTTACGCCCAATAGTTAAGATGAAACGGCAAAAAAGGGCGTAAAAAGGGCGTAAGCCCATTTCGGGCAAACCCGGAAAGCACTGAAAACACTGGACTTTTGAAGGAGATGTGAAGATAAATGAAATTAGGCATCGTGGGTCTGCCCAACGTCGGCAAGACGACCCTGTTCAACGCGCTGACCGGCTCTCGGGCCGAGACCAGCAGCTATTCCAACGCCGGGGCCAAGCCCAACGTCGGCGTCGCAAAGGTGCCGGACGAGCGGCTCGACTGGCTGGCGGAGTATTATCACCCCAAGAAGTACACCCCCGCGACGATCGAATTCGTGGACGTGGCCGGCGTGAGCTCCGGCGGCGGCCGGGGCAACGAGGTCTTCCAGGCGATCCGCCAGACGGACGCGCTGGTCGAGGTCGTGCGCTGCTTCGACAACGACGACGTCTTCCTCGAGCCGGCGGACGCCGTGCGGGACGCCGAGTCCTTCGAGCTGGAGCTGATCCTCGCGGATATCGAGATCGTCGAGCGCCGGCTGGACCGCGCGCGCAAGAACGCCAAGAGCGGCGAGAAAAAGTTCAAGCGCGAGTGCGAGATGTGCGAGGCGCTGATCGCGCACCTGACCGAGGAGAAGCCCGCGCGCGACTTTGCGTTCACCGACGAGGATAAGGATATCCTCACCGACGGCGGCCTGCTGACGGTCAAGCCCGTCATCTACGCGGCCAACCTCGACGAGGACGGCATGAGCGATCTCGCGCACAACGCGAATTTCCAGGCGCTGTCCGCCTACGCCGCACAGCAAGGCGCGGCGGTGCTGCCCGTGGCGGCGAAATTCGAGGAGGACATCGCGGAGCTGGACGCCGAGGAGGCGCAGATGTTCATGGAGGATCTGGGTCTGACCGAGACCGGGCTCGACCGGCTGATCCGCACCTCCTACGACCTGCTGGGCTATATCTCCTTCCTCACCGCCGGGGAGGACGACGTGCACGCCTGGACGATCGTGCGCGGAACGAAGGCGCCCCGTGCCGCCGGCAAGATCCACACGGATATCGAGCGCGGCTTCATCCGGGCCGAGATCGTGGCCTTTGAGGATCTGAAGGCCTGCGGCAGCATGGCGGCCGCCAAGGAGAAGGGTCTGTTCCGCCTGGAGGGCAAGGACTACGTCATGCAGGACGGGGACGTGACCATGTTCCGCTTCAACGTATAAGCCCCGCCGCGGCGCCGCCGCAGAAATAGAACGACGAGCAAGAGGCCAGCCATGACGGAATTCCACGCAGACGATTACGGTCTGTTTCCCACACAAAGTCAGAGAATACTGGATTGCTACCATGAGGGTGTGCTCAACGGCGTCAGCGTGATGCCGAACAGCCCCTGGCTGCCCCGCTGCATGGAGATGCTCGAGGAGCAGGGGGCGCGCCCGCTGCTGTCCGTCCACCTGAACCTGATGGAGGACCGCTGCCTTTCCCCCAAAGAGGAGGTCCCCCTTCTCGTGGACGGGGACGGGGTGTTCCGCGTGTCCTTCGGCAGGCTGCTGCTGGCGCGGTTATCCCCGCGGCGGGAGGCATACAAGCGCCAGCTCAAGGCGGAGCTGCGCGCGCAGATCGCCGCGGCCGCACCGTATCTGGAGCGCGCCGGAGCGGAGCTGCGGCTCGACGGACACGCCCACTGGCACATGCTGCCCCTCGCCTTCGACGCGCTGATGGAGCTGATCGCGGAGGAGGCGCTGCCCGTGCGGTATATCCGCATCCCGATGGAGCCGCTGTCCGTCTACCTGCGGCACGGCCTGCGCATCTTTCCCTTCCACCCGATCAACGTCGTCAAGACGCTGATCCTCCGCCTGCTCTCGAAGCGCGCGCTGCGCCGCTGGGGGCGGGAGCTTGCCGGGATGGAGCAAAAGGTCTTTTTGGGCGTGCTGTTCTCCGACCATTTCAGCTATGAGAAGATGCGCATGATCCTGCCCGACGCCGAGGCCTACGCCGCCGCGCGCGGCATGGGGCTGGAGCTGCTGGCGCATCCGGGCGCCGTCCTCGAGCCGGAGGACATCGCGAAGCTCACCAACCGCGACGACCGCCGCTTTCTCACGAGCGAGGGCCGCCGCACGGAGGCGGAGGCCTTCGTCCGGCTGCGGGAAGAGCTGGAGACCGTGTGATACATAAGACGAAGCGCCGCCCTCCGCAAGCTGCGGAGGGCGGCGCTTCGTTCAGAGCTCGATGCGGAACTGCCTGCCCGTCGCGGCGTCCACGCTGATGCGCACCTGGCGCCCCGCGTCGTCCGCGCAGGTGAACTCGTAGCAGGCCAGATCGCGCTTGCCCGGGCTCTTGAGGATGACCTTCCGGCTGCCGACCGGGGTGAGCCCCTCCGGCAGCGCCTGCGCGGCGGTATTCTCGTCCACGGAGAAGTGTGCGCCGCTGGCCTCGCCGCAGTAGTCGGCGGCGTTGAAGGCGTAGATGGAGCCGTCGTCGAGCGCGATGGCGATCTGCACGCGGTTGTCCACGCAGACGGCGTCGTTCTCGATCCGGGAAAAGACCATGGATGAGACCGCGCCGCGCGTCTCGGCGGCCGTGAGCGCCAGATCCCGGAAGCCGCGCGCGGCGAGAAAGTCTTCGGCGATCTGCCGCGCCTGCGCCGCGTCCAGCAGTGCCTCGCCCACCAGGCGGGACTGCACCATGCTCTCCACGCCGCAGCGGCTGACGCACAGGAACAGGTCGCCCGTGCGGTAACAGCGGCGCCCGTTGGTGCCCTCGTAGGCGTAGGTCTCCTGCAGGGCCGCCTGCGGCACGCCGGCGTATTCCGCGGCCAGCGCCAGCATGGCGTCCTCAGTCAGGTAGCCGCGCGTCTCACGCTGCGCGCAGCCGTATTTGCCGTCGTATTCTGGCGTGTCCGGCGCGGCGAAGCTCGCCTCGTACGCGAGCAGCCGGGCGCTCAGCACCTCGCCGTCCTCCTCGCCGACGTTCTGCAGACGCAGCGGGACGCGGTCCATCACCACGTCTCCGGCGTGCACGCCGCCCTGCAGCTCAAGCAGCGAGTCGACCAGGCCGGAGGCGACGTCCGCCATGCCGGAGAGGATCTCCACCTGCTCGGCGGTGAAGCCGCCGTCGGCCGCCGTGCCGCAGAGGCTGTAGGCGTAGTCCCCGGCGAGGTTGAGAAAGCCGGAGATCTGCTCCAGCTCCTGCGTGGAGAAGGGGAGGATGGACAGCGCGCTCTCCGCGGCGAGGGCGTTGGCGTAGGCCTCGCCGCAGATGCGGGCGCACATGCCTCCGTCCGTGGCGTAGACGCTTTTGGCGAGCGCGTCCGAGAGCGCGTCCACGGCGGTGACGGTCTCC
>JAFUUR010000185.1 GCA_017477695.1 Oscillospiraceae bacterium
CCGCGCAGACGCTCATCAAGCGCCCGAAGGAACGCTTCGACGGGGCGCTGCCCTCCGGCAACAGCGCCGCCGCCGTGCTCTACGACCGGCTCGCCCGGCTCTCCGGGCAGCAGCGCTGGCGCGAGGCCGCCGACCGGCAGCTGCGCTACCTCTGCTCCCGCGCGGAGAAGTATCCCGCGGGCAGCGCCTACGGCTTCATCGCGCTGCTGCACCTGCTCTATCCCACGAGGGAGCTGGTCTGCGTCTGTGAGGCGGAGCCCGCTCTGCTCAGGCGCGTCACCGCGCGATACGCCCCGGAGCTGAGCGTGCTCTGCAAGCGCCCCGGGGACGAGGCGCTCGCGGCCTTCGCGCCGTTTACGGAGCCCTTCTCCATGCAGGATGGAAAAGCGACCTTCTACCTTTGCAGCGACGGCGCCTGCAGCCTGCCCTTCACGGAGGACGCGGCGGAGACCTGATCCGCCGCAAAGCGCCGAAGCCACCCGCGGTTCGTCCGCGGGTGGCTTCGTCATTCTTTCTGCGGTATCCCCCGCCGGGGCTACGCCTGCTGCGGCGCTCCTTCGCCTGCTGCGGCGCGCTGCCGGCGGCGCAGTTCGTGAAAGCGCTCCTGCACGTCGGCCAGCGTGATCTCCTGCATGGAGCGCTGCACCGCGTCCTCGATGCCGACGTAGGTCTCCGTCAGCACCGCCTCGATCCGCTTGCCGACCGGGCAGATCTCCGAGGGCTTCGGGTGGATACCGATGAGCTTGTCCAGGCCGTCCGGCTCCACCGCGCGGAACACGTCCCACACGGTGATCTCGCCCGGCTCGCGGAGCAGATGCGCGCCGCCCACGCCTCTTGTCACGGAGATGATCCCCGCCTTTTTGAGCGCGAGCATCATGCCGCGGGCGGTCGCGGCGTTGCAGCCCGTGCTGGCCGCGAGCTTTTCGCTGGTGATCTTGCGCCGCTCGCCGTACTCCGCGATCAGAAGCAGGCAGTGCAGCGCGAGCGAGCATCTCGAGCTGATCCTCATTTCGTCCTCCCCTTCTTCCCGTCCGCGTTGTTTTTTTATTATACACTCTCCAGCGGAAAAAGTAAATCTTGACAAGGCCTCTTTTGGTGCGTATACTGAAGCTATGATGTAATTTTAAAAACAACAACGAATGATGAAAGGAGCTTGCATATGGAACTGAAAGAAGCCGTCTGGACGCGGCGCAGCGTCCGTAAATTCGACCCGACGCCCATCGAGCACGAGGTCCTGGAGGAGATCCTGCAGGGCGCCTTGATGGCCCCTTCCGCCGTGAACCTCCAGCCTTGGCACTTCGTGGTGCTGGAATCCGCGGAGGCGGTCGAGGAATACCGCGCGATCATGCGCGAGGGCGCGAAAGGCTTTCTGCCGACGCTGGAAAAGCGCTTTCCGGACCATCCCGAGGTCGTGGAGGAGACGATGAGCTTCCTCTCGAGCTGCGGCGGAGCGCCGGTCGTCGTGCTGGCTTTTCTGAATAAGCCCGCCTTCAACGAGCGCAGAAAATCCAGCAGCCACGTGCAGAGCGTGGCCGCCGCCATTCAGAACCTCGTGCTGCTGGCCTGGGACAAGGGCATCTCGAGCTGCTGGACGGGCGCCCCTCTGAGCGCCGGGGTGGACGGGGAGATCGAAGCGCGCTTCGCGCCGGAGCACGGCGATTTCGTCGCGGCCATCTGCATGGGCTATTCCCAGCTCACGCCCAAAGCCCCGCGCCGCAAGACAGACCGCGTCGTCTTCCTGTGAGAGCTGCCGCCGGGCGGCAGAAAAGGCAGGCGCCTGTGATCCGCATGGGTCACAGGCGCCTGCTCCGTTTATTTCTGGTCTCTTTCTCTGTATTCGCGCAGCCTTTCGCCGAGGGAAGCGGCGGCCTCGCCGCCCTTCCGGAGCGTGTTCTTGACGACGCACTCGCCGGTCTTCCACGTGCCGCGCAGGGCGGCCTCGCCCACGGCCAGGGCCTCCTTCATCCCGCCGGTCACGCCCTCGTTGCCGAAGCTGCGCACGCCGTCCGCCGCCTCAAAGAACAGCGCCAGCGCGCCGGGGCCGACGTGGGAGCCCGTCACCGGCTCGTATTCCACGGTCAGGATCTCCCGCGGCGGGCGGTGCAGGGAGATGAGCTCCGCCAGATACTGCGCGTCCTCCCGGCAGCCGGCCTGGGCGATGCCCACGACCTGCTCCTGCGGGTCCACGGCCAACCGGTCGTAGAGCTGGGCGAGCGCCTGGATGGACTTTCTGCGGCCGCGCAGCTTTGCGAAGGCCACGATCTTGCCCTCCTCGTTGCCCTTGAGCAGGGGCTTGATCTGCAGGACGGTGCCGACGATGGCCGAGAGATTGGAGAGCCGGCCGCCGCGCTTGAGGTGCATCAGATCGTCCACCGTGAAAACGTTGAACATCCGCTCCACGTTCCCGCGCAGCTCCTTCGCCGCCTCCAGCACGTCCCGGCCGATATCGCGCAGGCGCGCGGCCTTGAGCGCGATGATGCCCTCGCCCAGGGAAGCGCCCCGGGTGTCGATGATCTCGATGCGGCGATCCGGGTAGTCCCCGGCGAGCATATCCGCCGCGATATGGGCGGAGTTGCAGGAGCCGCTGATGCCCGAGGACATGCAGACGAACAGCACGTCCTTGCCCGCGCGCAGGTAGGGCTCGAAAAACTCCACGTAATTCTGCGGACAGATCTGGGTCGTCGTCACGGTGACGCCGCGGCGGATCCGCTCGTAGAACGCGTCGCCGTCAAAGGCCTCCGTGTCGGTGCAGGTGTAGTCCTGTCCGTTGATGGTATAGGTAAAAGGGATCACTTTCAGATCGTGGGCCGCGGCCTCTCTGGTCGGCAGATTGCCGGAGGTGTCGGTCAAAACGACGAAGCTCATCTGTAAACGCCTCCTTCGATTTTGCGTCATGCATCACACGATGCGTTCACAGGATACCCCGGCGGCCGCGGGAAGGCAAGCTACTGTGCGCTCCGGCGCTATACATCTGCACCGCGCGCGGTAGAATGGCGGAAAGGCGGACTCTACTCTGCGTAGAGTCCGCCAAAAAACGCCTGATCTTCAAGGCTTTCAGCCGAGTAGGGCCTCCATCTCATCCAACAGCTCCCCGAACAGCGTCAGCGCGGAGCCGACCGCCTCCGGGCCGGACATGTCCACCCCCGCGATCTTCAGAAGCGAGATCGGATCGGTGCTGCTGCCGCCGGATAGGAAGCGCTTGTAGTCGTCAACAGCGCCCTCGCCCTCGCGCAGGATGCGGTTGGCGATCGCGACCGCCGCCGAGAAGCCGGTGGCGTACTGGAAAACGTAGTAGTCGTAGAAAAAGTGCGGGATGCGCGCCCACTCCAGCGCGATCTCTTCGTCGGAGATCATGTCCGGGCCGAAGTAGAGCTCGTTGAGCGCCCGGTATTTCTCGCACAGAACGTCGGCGGTCAGCGTCTCCCCCGCCTCGGACAGCCGCCCCATCTCCAGCTCGAACTCCGCGAACATGGTCTGCCGGTAGACGGTGCCCTTGAACTGATCCAGGAAGTGGTTGATGAGATAGGCGCGCTGCTTCTTGTCCTCCGTGTTTGCCAGCAGGTAGCGCATGAGCAGCACCTCGTTGCAGGTGGAGGCCACCTCGGCCACGAAGATCACGTAATCGCTGTCGCACACGGGCTGGCTGCGGCAGCTGTAGTAGCTGTGCAGCGCGTGGCCCATCTCGTGGGCCAGGGTGAACATGCTGTCGAGCGTGTCCTTATGATTGAGCAGCACGTAGGGGTGCGGGCGCGAGGTGCCGGAGGAATAGGCGCCGCCCCGCTTGCCGACGTTTTCGTACACGTCGATCCAGCGGTTGTCGAAGCCCTCGCGCAGCAGCTGCAGATACTCCTCGCCCAGCACGGCCAGCGCCTTGAGCACCGTCTCCTTGGCCTCGTCGAAGGGGATCTTCACCGCGGCGTCCGCCACGACGGGGGTGTACACGTCGTACATGTGCAGCTCCTCCACGCCGAGCAGGCGCTTGCGCAGCGCGACGTAGCGGTACATCTTGTCGAGGTTCGTGTGCACCGCCTCGATCAGGTTGGTATAGACCTCCACGGGGACCTCCGTGCGGTCGAGCGACGCCTGCAGCGTGCTCTCGTAGCGGCGGGCCTGCGCGAAGAAGCGCAGCTGCTTGAACTGCGCGTCGAGCGTGGCGGCCACGGTGTTGCGGAATTCTCCGAGCCGCGCGTAATAGGTCTCGAACGCGCTGCGGCGCAGGGCGCGGTCGGGACTCTCCAGCAGCGGCACGAAGGAGCCGCCCGTGAGCTGATGCGCCCGCCCCTCGCCGTCCACCGCGTCCGGGAATTTCAGATCCGCGTCGCGGAAAACGCCGCTGATGGTGTCCGGCGCATCGGCCATCTCCCCCGCGGCCGCGAGCAGCTTCTCCTCCGCGGGCGAGAGGATATGCGCCGCGCGGCGGCGGACGCGGTACAGACTGCGGCGGTAGGTCTCGAGCCCCGGCTGGGCGATATAGAAGAGGTTCAGCCGGTCCTCGTCGATGGCCATGAGCTCCGGCGCGGCGAAGGCCGCCGCGCCCGAGACGGCCACGGCGGTGCTCACCGCCTTGCCGCGCAGATCCTGGTAAAAGCCGTCGGAGGTGTCCTGGTCGCTCTTGCAGCTTGCGTAGCCCATGAGGCGGCTCAGACGCAGGTCGGCCTCGTCCTCCAGGCGCAGGAAGCCCAACAGCGTCTCCGCGCTCTCGGCGAGCTTCCCCTTATAGGCGGCCAGCTCCTCCGGCAGCGCCTTGAGCGCCTCGTATTCCCGCAGCCAGGCCTCGTCGCTCTCGAACAGATCCTTCAGGTTCCAGGTCAATTCCTCCGGCACTTCGCTGCGCAGAGGGATGCTATTCGTCTCCATATGATTCTCCTTGTGATAACGATTATAAGCTCTTAATCGCGAAACGCGTTTTGCCCGACACGCACTGCAGCGCGCAGTGGGCGACGGTCCGCAGGATCGTATTGGCTCCGCCGACCGCGGCAGCTTTTTCGCGATGGGGAAATTATAGCACAGGGAATTTCATCCTGCAACGGTCCGCCGGGCGACTTTATACTTGCAAATGCGCGCCAAAGTGATAAAATGGCAAGGCAATATTTCACGATGATCCTATTATGGCGAAAACGCCGAAAGCGATACGCCGCCGGACAGTGCGGAAAACGGCGCGGCTTTTCTGCCATTTGCGCATTGCAACGTGCATCGGGTGAAGGAGCCTTGTGCTCCTCCGCTGCCGGGCTTCCCGCAGGGCGGCGAAAACGGTCGGGCCGACGATCGTCTTCGCGATCCGATGATCACGACCGGGAGAAGACTATGAAACGTATCCAAAAACTTCTGTGCGTGCTGGCCGTGCTTTGCCTGCTGCTCGCGCTGCCCGTCCCCGCTCTTGCGGCGGACGGCTCCGGCACGGATCTGGACGCGCTCTATAAGGATAAGAGCTGGGATGAGGTCATCGACGAGTTCCTCGCCCGCTACAACACCAACCCGAACAACATCACCCTCGGCTACTACAACACCGTCACCGGCGAGGAGCACTATCTCAACGCCGACCAGTATATGGTCACGGGCAGCATGTACAAGGTGCCGCTGAACATGGCCTTCGCGGAGAAGGTCGCCAACGGCGAGATGGAGTGGGACACCAAGATCGGTACGCTCACGCTCGCGCAGATCCGCGACGAGACCATCATCTATTCCAATAACGACCTGGCCCGCACGCTCTGGACGAAGCTCAGCAACAACGGCGGCTATCACCTCTACCGCGAGATCATCGCGCCGCTCATGGGCGAGGATGCGGAGACGGTGGACCAAAAATACTACGAGAACAATTTCTTCACCCCGCGGCAGATGATCTACTGCCTGAAGCTGCTCTACGACAACCCCGACCGCTTCCCCACCATCGTGGAGACCATGCAGAAGGCCGAGCCCAGCAAGTACTTCAAGCTGCGCGAGCGGCGCTTTGATATCGCGCACAAGTACGGCTACCTGGTCACGGACTACCATCTGTACATAAACGACTGCGGCATCGCCTTCACGGACGATCCGATCCTGCTCGTGATCTTTACCGACAACGTGGACAAGGTCTACTCGGTCATCACCGAGTACTGCACGCTGATGTGCGACTACGCCCAGTACCACACCGCGGAGCGCCTCGCCGCCGAGAAAGCGGAGGCGGAGGCAGAAGCGGCGCTGGCCGAAGCGCAGGCCGCAGCCGAGGCCGAAGCACAGGCGGCAGCCGAGGCGCGCGCCTCCTCGCCGCTCAGCTCCCTCTTCACCCGGCCGGAGCAGGACGATACGCAGCCCGAGCCCGAGCAGGACCGCAGCGCCTTCGGCTTCGCGCCCTTCCTCGCGGCGATCGTCATCGTCGTGGGCTACGTGGTATTCCTCGCGCTGCTGCTGCGCTGGCGGCGGCGCTACGGGCTGCGCCCGGCCTGGGCGGTGCTGTCCGCGCTGCTGTGCGCGGCGGCACTGCTGCTGTGCACGCTGGCGGTCTCCGCGGGCACGCTCGTCGCGCGTCCGAAGGGCGACCCGCAGGACGCTGTGCGCGAATTCTTCGACGCCGTGCAGGCCGGCGATTATGAGGCGGCCAACGCCTGCCTCGGCAATTACGCGACGCTCGGCCTGGAAAATGAGCCTGGCGGCGAGGCGGGCCGTCTGCTGCACGAGGCGCTGCGCCAGAGCTATTCCTATTCTCTGATCGGCCAGAGCACTGTGAACGAGCTGAGCGCCCGCCAGCAGCTGCAGCTGCGCTATCTGGACGTGGCCTCGCTCGAGAGCGACACGCGGGACGAGCTTGAGAACGTGATCGCGAGCCTCGCCCGCTCACGCGACCCCAAAGAGGTCTACGACGCGGACAACAACTACCTGCCCGCCTTCGCCATGGAGGCCTACGCGCAGGCCCTGTCCGGCGTGCTCAGCCACGCCTCGGACTATTATGCCACGGCCGGCATCCAGCTCACGCTGGATTACAGCGGCGGCCGCTGGCGCATCCTGCCCGACGAGAGTCTGCTCAAGGCGCTCGCCGGCGGGCTGAGCTACTGATATCCCACGCGGAACACAAAGAAGGAGGTGACGGCAGTGAGCGATCTTTCGGATCTGGATTTTGACCTTGACTCGATCTTAGCGGAATTCTCGACCTCCGGCGGCGAGCCCCCTGCCGGGAAAGACGCCTCCGCCCCCGCCGATCGAGCCGCCGCGAGACC
>JAFUUR010000186.1 GCA_017477695.1 Oscillospiraceae bacterium
GGATGACGACGCCGTGCGCGCCCGCGCACTCGGCCGAGCGGATGATCGCCCCGAGGTTGTGCCCGTTGCTGATCTCGTCGCACACGACGACGAAGGGCGCCTCCCCGCGCTCGCGCGCGATGGCGAGGATGTCCTCCACCGTGCAGTACTCCCGCACGGCGCACACGGCGATCACGCCCTGGTGGGCGTGGGTGCGGCTCATGAAATCGAGCTTGCGCCGGTCGCACTCGACCACCACGACTCCCTGCCCGCGCGCCTTCGAGGCGATGTGCCCGAGGGTCTTGTCCACCTCGCCCTTGCTGACGTAGAGCTTGTCGATGGCGCGCCCGGCGCGCAGGGCCTCGATGACGGCGTTGCGCCCCTCTATGATCTCGTTCTGGATGCCTTTTTCGTTTTCCAAAGCGCAATACCCCAAGATATAAAGATACTGATTTATCATAGCACAAGATATCGTAAAAGGAAAGAGGATTTTCGCAAAATATCCGGTATTTTTTGGCGTTTTCGCCGCCGTCAGCGGGCGCGCGCCGCGCCGCCGGGCGGCGTGCGGAAGGAGAGGGGGGCGCGCGCCCGGGAGGAAAAAATATCTGAAAAACCGACGGTTTTGCGAAAAAATATACTTGAAGCATCTCTTTTCGTGCGGTATCCTGTCGGCAGGAACGAATGAAACGGAGGGACAGCCTTATGAACCATATCCTCGAACAGATGCAGCCCAGCGCCTCCATGCAGCTCATGGCCCGCGCGAAGGCGATGCAGGAGAAGGACCCCGGCGTCATCGGCCTCGCGGGCGGCGAGCCGGACTTTCCCACGCCCGCGCGCATCTGCATGGCCGCGATGCGCGGCCTCACCGAGGGCGACACGCACTATACCCCCGCGCCCGGCATCCCCGCGCTGCGCGAGGCGATCGCGGAGAAGCTGCGCCGCGAGAACGGGATCGACGCGGACGCCGCGCGCGTGCTGGTCACGCCCGGCGGCAAGAACGCCATCTATACCGCCGTGTGCGCGATCCTGGATCCGGGCGACGAGGCGCTCGTGCTCGACCCGTCCTGGGTCTCCTACGCGCCCATCGTCTCCGCCGCGCAGGGCGCGCCCGTGCGCGTGAAGCTGCACGCCGCCGCGCGCTACCGCCTCACGCGCGAAGCGCTCGAGGCCGCCGTCACGGAGCGCACGCGCCTGCTGATCATCAACTACCCCAACAACCCCACCGGCCGCATCCTCCACGCGGACGAGGCGGACGCGCTCGAGGCCTTCCTCCTGGCGCACCCGCGGGTGCTGCTGCTGTCGGACGAGATCTACGAGGCCATCGTCTACGGCGAGAGGAGCGTCAGCATGGGCGCGCGCCCGTCGGTGGCGGAGCGGGTCGTCACGGTCAACGGCTTTTCCAAGTGCGCCGCCATGACCGGCTGGCGCATCGGCTATCTGCACGCGCCGCGGGAGGTCTTCGCCGCGGCGAGCAAGCTGTATTCCCACAGCGTCTCCTGCGTGAGCGGCTTCCTGCAGGCGGGCGCCGTGGAGGCGCTGCGCTGCGCGCGCGAGATCGAGGACATGCGCCTCGTCTACGAGCAGCGGCGCGACCTCTTCATCGGCGCGCTCAACGAGATCCCCGGCGTGCACGCCGACTATCCCGAGGGCGCCTTCTACGCCTGGGTCCGCTTCGACCTGCCCGGCATGGACGCCGCCGCCATGAGCGAGTACCTCATGGAGAAGGCCCGCGTCGTCGGCATGCCCGGCACGGCCTACGGCGAGGAGGAGATCTGCGCCATGCGCTTCTCCTTCGCCAACGCCACCGGGGACATGGCCGAGGCCGCCCGCCGCATCCGCGAGGCCGTCCTCGCCCTGGGCTGAGCGCGTCTGACGCCGCGCCCCGGCAGAAAACACGGGCGCCGCACACCCGAAAGGGTGCGCGGCGCCCGTGCCGTTTTATGCGGCGCTCAGGCCGCGGGGTCGTAGTATACGTAGCGGTACGCGGCGCTCGCGCGCAGCGCGCCGTCCAGGCCGTAGTCGCGCGCGGAGACGACGTTCCCGTTCTCATCGGTCTCCGTCTCGTCGGCGTCGGCCGCGAAGTCCAGACTGTATGTCAGCGCCTGCGCCGCGGGGCTCAGCTCGCCGGGCTCCAGCACGACGTAATCGACGGCCTCGAACCAGGCCATGTCGTCCTGCTCGCTGACCAGTCTGCCGTCCTCGTAGAGGCGGGAGCCGGTGAAGGTCCCCTGCTCGTCGTAGTCCAGCTCCAGCCGCCAGTCGGTCGTCCCCGTCGGGGAGGCGGAGCGGCGGTTGCGCTGTGTGATGCTGAGCAGCCTGCCCTGCGCGTCCCAGAGGCGGGTGGCCGTGTAGGACACGTCCTCGTTGCACTTGTCATAGCGCCGCTCGCGCGTGCCGTCGCTGTGGTACAGGAACTGCACGGTCGTCTCCGGGCGCGGCGTGCTCCCGTCGGACTGCGCGCCCTTGAAGTGATACTTGGTGAAGCGGCCGTCCGCGTCGTAGCGGTAGGAATAGGCGGCGATCGTCCCTTCCCCGTCGGCCGCGGTCACGGAGACGACGCGCCCCTTCTCGTCGCACCGGACGCGCACGTCGTAATCCTCCGGGGAGAAGGCGCTCTCGTCGAAGCCCTCCGTCCAGAACCGCTGGCCCAGGCTGTCGCAGACCATGTCGTAGGGCTGGCCCAGGGGCATGCCGTCCCGGTCGTAGCGGGTGACGGCGGGGGCGTCCTCCCCGGCCTCCGTCTCCCGCAGCTCCTCGAGCAGCCCGTCCTCGTCGTAGGTGTAGACCTCGCGCCGCGTCTCCCGGCCCTGCCCGTCGTAAAAGACGGCCTCGGCGAGCAGCCAGCCCGCCTCCGCGCGCACGCGCAGCAGGTAGTCGCTGTTGATCCAGCCCGAGCGCCCGTCCGGGGTGATGACGCAGCTGCGCCCGTTCTCCCGGGCCAGCACCTGCACGACGGTGTCCTGCGCCACGGCGAAGTCCTTGCCCTGCCCGCCGCTGCCGGGCACGCAGTAGACGGCCCTGCCGTGCGGCGCGTTCACCCGCGCCGGATAGCTCTCCCGCAGATAGCTGCCCGCGTGGGGGTAGGCGGCGGTGCTGCCCGCCGCGTCCAGATCCTCCGGCCCGGCCGCTCCCGCCGCCGGGGCGCCGAGCAGCAGGAGCGCTGCGAGCGCCGCGGCCGCGGCCCTTCGGATTCGTAGCATCGTTTTCACGTTCCTCCTTCCGCGGCCGCGCCGGTGCGTCCCGGCCGCGCGGCCCGTTCATGCTTCTGCGTCCACTATACGGGAAACCGCCCGTCCGCGTCAAGCGCCCGCCCCGGAATTTACAAAAACTTATAGACTTTGCGCCGGGAAAAGGGTATGATGAGGCCAATCACAGCCGATAGGAGCGATCGCCCATGAAAGATCCCCGGAGCTATATCGAGCGCTTTTGCTACAAGCACCCGCACTTCGGCATCCCGAACCTGATGAAATACGTCGCCATCGCGAACGTCGTGTTCTGGGTGCTCGGCGCGGTGAACCCCGTGCTGCTCAGCTATCTGAGCTTTGACGCGGCGCTGGTGCTGCGCGGCCAGATCTGGCGCGTGGTCACCTTCGCGCTCTATCCGCCGAGCACGGGCCTGCTGGCCTTCGTCGCGTTTTATTTTTATTACTGGATCGGCAGCACGCTCGAGCAGTACTGGGGCACGCCCCAGTTCAACATCTACTTTTTCACCGGCCTGATCCTGACCCTGCTCTACGGCTTTCTGGTCTATCTCATCGGCGGCGTGCGGATCGTGCTGAACGCGCAGTACGTGTATCTGTCGATGTTCTTCTCCTTCGCGGTGCTGTTCCCGGACATGCAGGTGCTCCTGTTCTTCTTCATCCCGATCAAGATCAAGTGGCTCGCGCTCATCGACGCGGCCTACTTCCTGCTGGAGGTGTTCTCGGCGCGCTTCCCGGTGAACCTGCTGCCGGTCGTGGCGGTGCTGAACTTCCTCATTTTCTGCGGGGGCGACCTGCTGCGCATGCGGCCGCGCCGTCCGGCCGCGGGCACGGTGAACTTCCGGCGCGAGGCGCAGCGCATCCGCCGCGAGCAGGGGCAGCAGCTGTATAACCACAAGTGCGCGGTCTGCGGCCGCACGGACAAGACCGATCCCCAGTTGGAATTCCGCTACTGCTCGCGCTGCGCGGGGTATCACTGCTTCTGCCAGGATCATATCAACAACCACATCCACTTCAAGGAGTGACGCGATCCGCGCTTTTTTCCGCGCGGAGAATGGGAAAAAGCGAAAAATAAGGCTTGACCTCGCCGCGCGATTGTGCTAATATAATCGGGCGGCAAGGCCAAGGGGCTTTGCGTTTATATACAGAAGATGCGAACGGACGGGAAAAAACGGGTTTCGCCGCGAGGCGGAAACGGAACGCCGTGAGCTTCTCTCCTCCGTAAAAACCAATGCGAAGCCCAGCGAAGCGGGTTCGGTTTGGAGAGGAAGAAGGAGGGAACAGAGTGCAGTTTTCGCCGGAAGGCGGAAACGGAACGCCGTGAGCTTCTTCTGACGACGACCGGGTGTAGCGCAGATGGTAGCGCGCTTGAATGGGGTTCAAGAGGCCGCTGGTTCAAATCCAGTCACTCGGACCAGGAAAAGAGACATGCAAAAGCATGTCTCTTTTCTTGATACTCCATCCCGACGGCCCGGCAGTCGCACCGGGCACAGGAGGTTTGCTCATGAAGAGATTACTGCGTTTGACCGCGCGTGGGCTTTGCGTCGTTCTTTTGGGCGGCTGCGCAAATCACCGCGGGACCGCGCCCGAAGCCGCTGCGCCCGCGCCCGAATCGCCGGCTCCGGCCGAAGCCCATCCGGCGCCGGAAGCGCCGATCCCCGAGGCCGCCGCCTCTGACGGCGCGGTTCGCGTGCGGATGACGCGCGACGACGGCGAGGGCGAGAAGGTGTGCTTTGAGGGGCAGGACGCAAACGGCGCGGTCGTTTGGCAGCGCACGGAGACGACCCCGTACCGCACGGAGCTGACGCTGATCGAGGAGATCGGCGTCTGGGAGGATCGCTATTATTACACCCGGGAGGGCGCCGTCTGCTGCCTGCGGCTTTCCGACGGTTTTCCGCTGTGGGAAAACGACGCGTTCAACGGCTCGAGCATTTCGAGCCTTATTGACCGGCGCAACGGCAACGTCTACCTCTGCGGCTGGTACGGGCCGGACTTCTTCGCCTGCGATAAAAACGGCGGGACGCTCTGCAGTTTTCCCGCTTCCGGGGACTTTTACTGGTCGTCGGATATGGCCTGGCGCGACGCAGACAGTCTGGTGATCTACTGGCTGGGCGGCGCGGGACTCGAGATGGCCTTGCCTTACTACGTCGATCTGACGAATTTTTCCCTGTCCTATTATCACGGCTTCCGGGAAATGGACGCCACCCGCCAGTACTGGGCCAATATTTTTATCAGCGACTTTATCGAGCAGTTCAAGAACGATTATCCGACCGACGGCGGCTCGGATTATGAGCTGTCCCATTTCGCGCACCTCTTTTGCAAGATCAACAGGCGCAATGCGCTCAGCTCCGACGGCAGCTACGACACCTTCTCTCTCGACACCGTCAACGAGCTGTGCATGCGCTTCTTCGGGCGCGAGATCCACCCGGCCGACGGCGTGCTGTACGAAAACAAGGGGGGCCTGCGGTGGACCTATGAGAACGGGCGCTTCCGCTTCCCGTCGGGGGACGGCGAAGCCTACAATCGTTTCGCCGTGGTCAACAGCTATTTGCAGCTCGAGGGCGGGGACGTGATCCTGGGCTACGACGTGTACGAGCTCGATCTGGACGAATACTGGCAGAAAGGGATAGACGGCGCGCTCTATCGCATGACGCCCGCACAGGCGCAGACCGCAGAGACGTCCGGGCGCATCACGCGGGTCGGCTTCGGCTGGGCCGAGGCGACGCCCGTCGAGCAAAGCGGCCACGACGGCTATTATCTGCACCGGCTGCAAACGACGCTGTATTAAAAGGGGCTTGTCCTGGTGCCAAGGTGCTTTTTCCGTTGAAAGTCCTCCGTGGTGCTTCTGCGTTTTCACGCACCCCGCCCCGCAAGACGCGCCCTTGGGCGGCCTCCTGTATTTCGTTCCTGGCGCTGCGGGCGCTGAGAACCTGCTCTGCATCCGTTCGGTTCAGCCGGGCAGTCCGCGACGCGGTTTCGTTTTTTGTGGATTTGAGCGCGGCGATGTGCTATAATCCTATCGGAGCGATCACGAAAAGAAGCGGACGCAGCAGGTCCGCCTGGGAGTACGGGATGGAATTTGAAAAAATAGCGTCGGTTTCTCTGACGGACAACATCTATAAGAGCCTGCTGGGTAAGATCCTGTCGGGCGAATGGAAGCCGGGCGACTGGTTCCCGGCGGAGCGGGACGTCGCCGAGCAGATGGGCGTCAGCCGGAGCTCTCTGCATCACGCGGTGCTGCAGCTGGAGAGGGACGGTTTCGTGTCCGTGCTGCCGCGCAAGGGCACGCAGGTGGCGGATTACCGGAAGAAGCCGACGCCGCAGTCCCTGTCCGTCATTATGACCTACGGCTCCGAGGAACTGGACGAGCCCCTGTTCCACGACCTCATGGATATCCGCCGCCTGGTGGAGATCGAATGCACCCGCCGGGCGTGCAGCAACATCTATGCAAGCACCATGGAGGAAATGCGGGCGATCGCGGACAGGCTTGCCGAGGAAAACGCGGCGGTCCCGGAGCTGATCTACCGCTACCACTACATGCTCACCCAGGCCTCCGGCAACAGCATTTTCGCCATGATGTTCCGGGCCTTCGAGCCGGTGCTGATGGTGCTCATCGCGCGGCATTACAGCCTCCGGGCGGTGGACCTCCGGGAGGCCGCGGCCATGCACGGGGAGCTGCTGGACCATATCGCCGCGAAGGACGAGGACGCCGCCGCGGAATGCGTGGAGCGGATCCTGGCGCAGGGCGTGAACGTACTGGAGCGAAAATACAAACCAGCCGAATAGCACCTCGAAAACACCGGTTCGCCGGTGTTTTCGTTATTTTCACCAAGTTTCCTTTCCGATTTTTGTAAACGGGGAGCCGGGCCGGCGATTGAATAAATGGCCCGACTGTGTTAAAATATTCATAAGCTGGTATAACCACCAACAATCGACAAAATGAAAGAAAAAGGAGGAATGACAAATGCCCAAATATGACGTTGTGGTCGTAGGCGCCGGCAACGCCGGACTGTCTGCGGCCCTGCAATGTCAGCTCGGCGGGAGAAAGACCCTGCTGATCGAGAAGCACAACGTGCCCGGCGGCGCTGCCACCAGCTTCGTGCGCGGCCGCTTTGAGATCGAGCCCTCCCTGCACGAGCTGTGCGACTTCGGCCCGGAGGACAATCCCGGCGACGTGCGCAATATCCTGGACGGATACGGCGTCAAGCTGGACTGGTACGAGTGCGAGGACTGCTTCCGCATCGTCTCCCGGTATTCCGACGGCAGCCCCATGGACGTGACCATGCCCTCGGGGGTCGAGAACTTCATCAACAGGATGGAGGAGTACGTGCCCGGCTCCCGGGAGAAGATGACCACGCTCTTCGACCTGTTCCAGGAGGTGCTGGACGGCATCGCCTACATTACCGCCTCCAAGGGACACGCGGACTCCAAGGTGCTGCAGGCGGACTATCCCAACATGCTGCGCACCGGCGCGTACAACACGAAGAAGGTGTTCGACGCGCTGAAGCTGCCGCAGAAGTGCCAGGACATCCTGTCCACCTACTGGAGCTACCTGGGCGTGGACATGGAGCATCTGGCCTTCATCCACTACGCGGCCATGGTGCACAAGTACATCTCCCGCAGCGCCTACATCCCGGCCCACACCTCCCACCAGCTGTCCACCGCCATGGTGGAGCGCTTCCGGGAGCTGGGGGGCGAGGTGTGGTTCAACTGCCGCGCGGAGGAATTCCTCTTTGACGGCGACAGGCTCTGCGGCGTGCGCACGAACCTGGGCGTCATCGAGTGCGGCTACGTGCTGGCCAACATCAACCCGGACATCATCTACGGCAGGATGATGCCGAAGGAGCTGATCCCCGAGCGCGAAAAGAAGCTCTCCGCCGCCCGCGGGCGCATCATGGGCGGGCGCATGTTCACCGCCTATTTCTGCCTGGACGCCTCGCCCGAGGAGCTGGGGATCAGGGACTACAGCATCTTCCTCTCCGGCACGGCGGACTCCGCGGTGGAGTATCAGAACATCCTCAAGGGCACGAAGTCCAACGAGTACGCCATCTTCCTCTGCTACAACGTCGCAAATCCCGAATTCTCACCCGCGGGCACCTGCGTCTGCTCCTTCACCACCTTCGGCGCGCCGGACGAATGGGGCGAGCTGAAGCAGGAGGACTACTTCAAGTTCAAGACGGCCTTCGCCAAAAAGTTCCTCAAAAACCTCAGGGACAAGACCGGCATCGACCTCGCGGGCCACATCGAGGAGATGGAGATCGCCTCGCCCTGGACCTTCGCCCGTTTCCTGGGCGTGCCCGAGGGCTCGGTCTACGGCTACGAGACCAGAGACTGGGACGGCATGATGGCCCGCATGATGATGCTGGGGACGGATTATCCCATCAAGGGCCTGCGGCCCATCGGCGCGGCCGGTCCCCGCGGCGACGGCTATTCGGCCACCATCATCTGCGGCCAGCTGATGGCCGCCAACGCCCTCAAGGATCTGAAAGAATGGGAAGGGGGGACAAGTAATGTCTGAACTGAACGTGAAGGTCGGTCTGATCGGCAAGCTCGACATGCTCAAGTTCAAGAACATGAGCAAGGTGCGCGAGAAAGCGATCCAGGCCGCGCCCGCCAAGGAAGTCAGCGGCGTGTTCCCGGTCAACGAGAACGCGAAGGCGCTCCATCCGGATTTTCTGGAGCTGGAGATCGAGAAGATCGTCACGCGAAACGGCGCCAAGACCTTCGTGCTGAAAAGCGCGGACGGCGGGCCGCTGCCCTGTTTCCGGGCCGGACAGTATATCTCCCTGAAGCTGCCGCTGGACGGCAGCCTGGTCACGCGCTCCTATTCGCTCTGCTCCTCGCCGAAGGAGGCGCTGAGCGGCAGCTACGCCATCACGGTGCGCGCCAATCCCGGCGGCTTCGCGGCTGACCGGCTGCTCAGCGAAAAGAACGTGGGCGACAGGCTCATCACCTCCGGGCCCCAGGGCTTCTTCTACTACGAGGACCTGCGGGACGAGAGGCAGGTCATCGGCCTTGCCGGCGGGTCCGGCATCACGCCCTTCCTCTCCATGGCCCGCGCCATCTGCGACGGGATCGAGGATTTTGAGCTGACGCTCCTGTACGGCTCCCGCACCGAGGAGGACATCCTCTTCCGCGGGGAGCTGGACGAGATCGCCCGCGTGTGCCCGAAGTTCAAGGTGGTGCACGTGCTCTCCGACGAGGAGAAGGAGGGCTTCGAGCACGGCTTTATCACGGCGGAGCTGATCCGGAAGTACGCGCCGGAGGAATACTCCGTGTTCCTCTGCGGGCCGGAGGCCATGTATAAGTTCCTGAAGCCGGAGATCGGGAAGCTGGGCCTGCCGGAGCGCCTGTTCCGCCGCAAGCTGATCGACGTGACCAAGACGCCCTGGGAATGCGAGGGCTACCCACAGGAGGCCAGGGGCAAAGAGTTCACGATCACCGTGCGCCAGGGCCCGCGGGAATGGACGATCCCCGCCTCCGCCGACGAGCCGGTGCTGGTGGCCGTCGAGCGCGCCGGGATCAAGGCGCCGTCCCGCTGCCGGGCGGGCGAGTGCGGCTGGTGCCGGTCCCGGCTGCTTTCGGGCACGGTGTTCATCCCGCAGGAAAACGAGATGCGCCGCTGGGCGGACGTGCACTACGGTTACGTCCATCCCTGCTGCAGCTTCCCCACCGGCGATCTCACGCTGGAGATCCCGGGCGAGTATTATTGATCCACAGGGGCCGGGCTCGCACCCGGCCCCATCCGATGGTCATCATAGAACAGGAGGGAATTCTATGGCACACAGACCCAATATCCTGAAGCTTGCGACCAAGATCAGTCTGGAGAGCCTGACCTACACCGGCATCACCTACGACGATCCGGAGTATAAGATCCTGGAGCCGATCGTCGATGACGACATGTGCCAGATCATGATGCACATGCGCCTGGAGGCCAACCGCACCGCCGAGGAGATCGCCCGCCGGGCCAAAAAGGACCTGGCCTTCACCACGGAGCAGCTCAACAAGCTGCGCACGGCCGGCGTCATCCGCACCCGGATGGTGGACGGGAAGGAGTGCTGGTACTATCCGATCTGGGTGCCCGGCATCATGGAGGGCGTGCTCTCCAACCGGGAGCAGTGCGATAAATACCCGGTGCTGGGAGAGTGCTTCGAGGCGTACACCCGCGTCCGCGTCTCCATGCTCGCGCCCTTCATGGACGTGGGCATGAATCTGATGCGCGTCATCCCCGTCCAGAGCGCCATCGAAAACAACAGCCGCAAGGCCAGCTACGACGAGGTGGAGAAGCTCATCGAGGAGGCGTGGGCGGTCTCCGTCGGCCCCTGCTCCTGCCGCCGGGCCCGCAGACTCATGGGCGAGGGCTGCGGCCACCTGGAAGAGGACATGTGCATGTACCTCAACGACAACGCCGTCAACTATTCCGCCACCGGCTCTCACCGTCTGATCTCGAAAGAGGAGGCCTACGAGATCCTGAAACGCGCGGAGGACAACGGCCTCGTGCACGAGCTGAACGTGACGCCCGGCTACGACGACACCACCGCCATCTGCAACTGCTGCGGCTGCTCGTGCTTCGCGCTGCGCATCGCCTCTTATTTCCGCGCGCCCGACGCCATCCGCACGAACTACGTCGCGCAGGTGGACAAGGACAAGTGCGTGGCCTGCGGCCAGTGCGTGGAGAACTGTCAGCTCAACGCCGTGAAGCTGGGGCAGAAGCTATGTCCCCGGCCGGCCAACGAGGGCCGGCCCGCCGAGACGCCGCGCAACACCCTCTGGTCCAAAAAGCGCTACGATCCGGACTACCGCGTCGACCGCACGGACGTGACGGAGGAGGGCACGGCGCCCTGCAAGGCGGCCTGTCCCGCCCACGTGCCGGTGCAGGGCTATATCCGGCTGGCCGCCGAGGGGCGCTATGACGAGGCCCTGGAGCTGATCAAGAAGGAGATCCCGTTCCCGGCGGTCTGCGGGCGGATCTGCAACAAGAAGTGCGAGGAGGCCTGTACCCGCGGGGAGATGGACGCGCCCGTCGCCATCGACGAGATCAAGAAATTCATCGCCGAGCGGGAGCTGAACGAGGAGACGCGCTTCGTGCCGAAGCTCCTCAACCAGATCGGCAAGCCCTACCCGGAGAAGATCGCCGTCATCGGCGCCGGCCCCGCGGGCCTGAGCTGCGCGTACTATCTCGCGGTCAAGGGCTATCCCGTCACGGTCTTTGAGAAGGAGCGGGTGCCGGGCGGCATGCTCACGCTGGGCATCCCGAGCTTCCGCCTGGAAAAATCCGTCATCAACGCGGAGATCGACGTGCTGCGCGAGCTCGGCGTGACGTTTGAGACCGGCGTCGAGGTCGGCAGAGACGTGACGCTCGAGAGCCTGCGGCAGCAGGGCTACCAGGCCTTCTATCTGGCCGTCGGCGCGTCCAGGGGCGCGAAGCTGCAGATCCCCGGCGAGGAGCTCCCCGGCGTGTGCAGCGGCGTGGACTTTCTGAAACAGGTCAACCAGGGCGAGACGCCGGAGCTCGGCGGCAAGGTCGCGGTCATCGGCGGCGGGAACGTTGCGATGGACGTGGCCAGAGCGGCGCTCCGGCTCGGCGCGGAGGTGACGGTGTACTACCGCCGCAGCGAGGCCGAGATGCCCGCGGACCGGGAAGAGCTCGCGGAGGCGAAGGAAGAGGGCGTCCGCTTCTGCTATCTCGCCGCCCCGGCGGAGATCCTCGGCGAGGGCAGGGCCGCGGAGCTGAAGCTTGAAAAGATGGAGCTCGGCGAGCCCGATCAGAACGGCCGCCGCGGCGTGAAGGGCAGCGGCGAATACGTGACCGTGCCCGTGACGGCGGTGCTCACGGCCACGGGCCAGACCGTGGACCTGGGCGGCATGGACTTCCGCTGCGGCAAAAAGGGCACGGTCGAGGCGGACGCGGTGACCTGCCAGACCTCCGTGCCGGACGTTTTCGCCGGCGGCGACGCGGTCACCGGCCCGCAGTTCGTGATCGACGCCATCGCCGCGGGCAAGGAAGCGGCGGTCTCGATCCACCGCTACGTCCACGCGGGCCAGACGCTGACCCTGGGCCGCGACCACCGGGACTACCGCGCCTTTGACAAGGCGTCGGCCCGGATCGGCCTCGGCGGCTTTGACCGCGCGCCGCGCCAGAAGCCCGCCGGGACGGACGCCGCCGCGGCAAGATCCACCTTCAACGACCTGCGCGTCCCCTTTACGGAGGAGCAGGTGAAGGCCGAGTGCGCCCGCTGCCTGGGCTGCGGCACGGCCGTGGTCGATCAGTACATGTGCGTCGGCTGCGGGATCTGCACCACCAAGTGCAAATTCGGCGCGATCCGGCTGGAGAAGGTCTACGACGCGGACAACCAGGAGTACTTCCACACCCTGGGGCGCATCGTGAAGAACGTGCCGAGGATCGGCGTCGGCGTCGTGAAAAAGCAGATCGGAAAGTACGGTGGAGGACATGCATGAGATCGGGATCGTCCGCCAGCTTCTGAGGACCGTCTCGGCCTTCGCCGAGGAGAACGGCGTCGGGGAGATCCGCGAGGTCGTCGTGGACTGCGGCGAGCTCTCCCTCGTGATCCCGGAATACGTGCGGGAGCTGTATCCGGCGGTCGTAAAGGGGAGCATCCTCGAGCGCGCCCGGCTGACGATCCGCACGGTCCCGGGGCTCGCCGAGTGCGACGACTGCGACGAGATCTTCAACGTGGTGGAGCACAAGGGCTACTGCCCCAACTGCGGCAGCTTTGAAAAAACGGTCCTCAGCGGAAAAGAATTCATCGTCCGGGAGATCGTCGTCCCGGAGGAACCGGATACCGATACATAGGAGGGAGCATATGCAAAAATACGACGTGATCGTCGTCGGCGCCGGCAACGGCGGCTTGTCCGCCGCCGCTTATCTGGCGACGGCGGGGAAAAAGGTCCTGGTGCTGGAAAAGCACAATCTGCCCGGCGGCTGCGCCACCAGCTTCCGCCGCGGCGCCTACGAATTCGAGGCGACGCTGCACGAGCTCTGCCAGATGGGCGACGGCAAGGAGGGCCGCCCCCGCGGCGCGGTGCGCAGGCTCCTGGAGGATTGCTACAAGCTGGACGTGGAGTGGTGCGCGGCGCACGAATCCTTCGCCTCCGTCGCCACCGATCCGGACGGCTTCAACGTCTCCATGCCGGCCGGCGTGCAGGCCTTCATCGACGAGATGGAGCGCCAGGTGCCCGGCAGCCGGGAATCCATGACGACCGTGCTGGAGCTGGGCCGGATGCTGCACGACGGCGTGGACTGGCTGGCCGCCCACGACAACGAGCCCTCTCCGCCGGCCAAGGTGGAGATGCTGCTGAAGTATTACGACCTGATGCGCGTGGTGCCGGTCTCCACGGAGGAGATGCTGGATCGGATCGGCGTGCCGGAAAAGGCCAAGCGGATCTTTGAATCCTACTGGACCTACGTCTCCGCGGACTCCACCAACATGAGCTTCGCCGTCTACACCTACATGACCTACGTGTATCTGACCCATCTGCCCTGGTTCGCCAAAAACCGCAGCCACGAGATCTCCATGGCCTTCGACGCGCGGATCCGCGAGCTGGGCGGCGACCTGTGGTACAACACCGAGGTGGCCAGGATCGATATCAGGGACAACCGCGTGCGCGGGGTCGAGCTGAAAAGCGGCGAGTACATCCCCTGCGAATGGGTCATCTCCAATCTGATGCCGCACGTGGTGTTCGACCGCATGGTGGATCACGCGGAGATCCCCGAGCGCAATCTGAAAATGATGAACGCGCAGAAGCTGGCCCAGGCGGCCTTCACCGTCTACCTGGGGCTGGACGCCTCCGCGGAGGAGCTGGGGCTGAAGAACTACGACACCTTCATGCGCTACACGCCCGACAACCGCAGGCAGTACCTGTCCTCCGACAGCATCGAAACGCACCGGGACATCACCTGCACGGTGCTCACCAACGCCCTGCCGGACGCCGCGGGGAAGGGCCGGGCCTTCATCCAGTTTTCCAAGTTCTACACCGGCGACGCCTTTGAGAAGATCACCGAGGAGGAATACTTCAAGGTGAAGGACCGCATCGCCCGCGAGTGCGTGGAGCGCTACGAGGAAGTGACCGGCTGCAGGCTGCAGGGACATATCGAAGAGCTCGTGGTCGCTTCCCCGATGACCTGGGCGCGCTATCTGGGCACCCCCAAGGGCGACGTCTACGGCTACGAGCCGGCGGGCTGGGACGGCATGTTCCCCCGCGTCCAGAGCGGCCATCACGAGGATTACACGATCCACGGTCTGCGTTTTGCCGGCGGTCACGGGACCCAGATGGACGGCTATTCCCAGGCCTACCTGTCCGGCGCGGAGCAGGCGAGATACATGCTGCTGGACATGAAGAAGGAGGGCAAGTAAGATGGCGAAATACAACTATGACAAAAAGGCCCTGAAGGGCCTGACGCCGTTTCCCTTTCTCGGCGAGGTAAAGACCAGGACCGCCGCCATCGAGGCCGCGCCTGCGACGCTCCCCAGATCCATCTATAACCCGAACGTCCTCGCAAAGCGCCTGCACCCGGCAGTGCAGCACTGCCGCATCCAAAAGGTCGTCGATCACGGGGGCGCCAAGAGCTTCACCCTGGTCCCGGACGCGGCGAAGGGCACCGTGGAGATGGCCTACTTCCGGGCGAGCCAGTACGTTTCCGTGGCCCTGAACATCGACGGCGCGCCGGTCCACAAGCCCTACACCATCCGCTCCGGCCCGAAGGACGCGCTGGGAACGGAGGGGACCAGCTACACGCTCACCGTCAAGCGCACCGATCCGGCCTTCGCCTCCGCGTACATCCTCGACACCTGGAAGGAGGGGGACGCCGTCGATATCTCCGGCCCCCTGGGCGATTTCTACTACCAGGATCTGCGGGACGCCAGGCACGTGATCGCCGTCGCGGGCGGCTCCGGCATCACGCCCTTCTACTCCATGGCGGCCGCCATCGTGGACGGCGTCGAGGACTTCTGCATGACCATCCTCTACGGCTCCCGCACGGCCGACGGGATCCTGCTCAAGGACGAGATCGAGGCGCTGGCGGAAAAAAGCGGCGGGAAGGTCAAGGTCGTCCACGTGCTGTCCGAGGAGGAGAAGGAGGGCTATGAGCACGGCTTCATCACGGCGGAGCTGATCCGGAAATACGCCCCGGAGGGCGAATACTCCGTCTTTATGTGCGGCCCCAAGGCCATGTACGTTTTCGGCGAGGAGCAGTGCAAGAAGCTCGGCCTGCCCAAGCGGCTCTACCGCATGGAGATGTCCGGGGACTACATGGGCGTCGTCAACAAGCCGGATTATCCCAGGGATCAGATCGGCAGGAGCTATTCTCTGACGGTCGATATCCGCGGGGAGAAGACCGTGATCCCCTGCAAGGCCGACGAGAGCCTGCTCTGGGCGATGGAGCGCGCCGGGATCAAGGCGCCGGCGCACTGCCGCAGCGGCGAGTGCGGCTGGTGTCATTCCCGCCTCGTGAAGGGCGAGGTCTACGTCCCGTCCGAGGCGGACGGGCGGCGGCTGGGCGATATCAAGTTCAACTGGATCCACCCCTGCGTCAGCTTCCCCTTGAGCGACGTGGAGCTCTGCGTCTTCCCCACGCTGGAGTGATCGCGCGCGGACGGCGCACGCTCCGCGAGCCGCGGGATCGCGGCGGACGACGAGCGCTGCCGGGGAAGGGGCCTGAAAGGCCCCTTCCCCGGCAGGTGTTCAGAGCCCCTGCGTCATAAGCTCGGCGCGGCCTTTGCGGCGATCCCGTGCCGATCGCGCCGCGGGCATTGACATTTTCCGCCGCGTTTGCTACAATACGCATCGCTTGCTCGGAGGGCGAGTCATTCGTTGGAAATGACGAGCCGGATAAGGCAACAGGCTGAAACGCCTGTTCTCTTATCCGGCTTTTATCTTTGGAGGAATTATGGACTCTACAAGAGATTTCACCAGCGGGCCGATCGTCGGGCCGCTGATCCGCTTTTCGCTGCCGATCCTGGCGGCGCTGTTCTTGCAGGCGCTCTACGGGGCGGTGGACCTGCTGGTGGTGGGCAAATACGCCGCGACGGCAGACGTCTCCGGCGTGGCTGTCGGCTCGCAGATCATGATGACCGTCACCGGCCTCATCAGCTCTCTCGCCATGGGCAGCACGATCCTGCTGGGGCAGAAGCTGGGGATGCGCGCGGAGAAGGACTGCGGCAGCGTGATCGGCGCGAGCATCGCCTTTTTCGGCCTGGTGGGGCTTGCGCTGACTCTGCTGCTGCCGCTGCTGTCCGCCGTGCTGGCCGGACTCATGAACGCGCCGGAGGAGGCTTTCCGGGAGACGAGGCAGTATATCGCCGTCTGCGGCGGCGGGAGTCTTGCCATCGTTGCCTACAACGTGCTGGGCAGCGTGATGCGCGGCCTGGGCGATTCCCGGACGCCGCTGATGACGGTCGCCATTGCCTGCGCGGTCAATATCGCGGGAGATCTGCTGCTGGTGGCGGTCTTTCATCTGGGCGCCGCAGGGGCGGCCGTCGCCACTGTCGCGGCGCAGCTTATCAGCGTTCTCGTGTCCTTTCTCGTGCTGCGCCGGCGCGGCCTGCCCTTTCCCTTTTCCCGGCGGGATATCCGCTTTGAAGGCAGGTCTCTCCGCCCGATGCTCCGCTTCGGCGCGCCCATCGCGCTGCAGGACGTGCTTGTGAGCTTAAGCTTTCTTGTGATCCTCTCCATCGCCAACAGCCTGGGCCTCGCGGCCAGCGCGGGCGTGGGCGTTGCGGAAAAGGTCTGCGGCTTCATCATGCTGACGCCCGCCGCCTTCATGCAGGCCATGAGCGCCTACGTGGCCCAGAACCACGGCGCCGGCAAGGACGACCGGGCGATCCGGGGCCTTCGCATCGCCATCGCCCTTTCCACCGCCTTCGGCCTGGTGATGTTCTATCTGGCCTTCTTCCACGGGGATCTGCTCTGCGGCATTTTCGCGCGGGACGAGAGCGTCATTCTCGCAGGGGCGGATTACCTGAAGGCCTACGCCATCGATTGCCTGTTCACCTGCTTTTTGTTCTGCTTCATCGGTTTCTATAACGGTCTCGGCTACACCGGCTTCGTTTCGGTGCAGGGCGTGGCGGCGGCCTTTCTGGTGCGCATCCCCGTGGCGATCCTCATGCGCCGCGTCCTGGGCACGCTCTTCGGCATCGGTCTGGGCGTCCCGGTGGCGACGGTGTTTCAGATCCTGGCCTGCTTCGTGTTTCTCGGGCATCTGAACAAGAAAAAGTTGTTGAAACAACATACGGGCTGACGGCGAGGTGGTATACTGGCCGCAGAAAAAACGAAGGGAGCGTATGCAATGATGAAAGAATTGGATCTGAGTCGTTCCGTCTTTGAACTGGTGAAGGACCACCCGGAGCTGCAGGAGATCCTGGCAGAGCTGGGCTTTTCGGAGATCAAGAAGCCCGCCATGCTGAACTCTGTTGCCAAGGTCATGACCATCCCCAAGGGCGCGAAAATGAAGGGCATCTCCATGGAGAAGATCGTCATGACGCTGATACAGAAGGGCTTTACGCTCTCCGGGGCGATGCCTGCCTCTGTCAACGCTCCCGAAGCCCAGGCAGCCGCTCCGGCGCAGGGCAGCTCCCGTACCGAGCAGCTCAAGGCCTACCTCCGCCGTCTGGGCGCGGGCGAGGACCTGGAGAGCGTTCGGGCGGATTTCGTCAAAGCGTTCGGCGACGTGGAGGCCAGCGAGATCATGAAGGCCGAGCAGGAGCTGATGCGCGAGGGCACGCCCATCACCGAGGTGCAGAAGCTCTGCGACGTGCACTCCGCCCTCTTCCACGGTGCCACCCGGGAGGAGAAGCTCGCCAATGCCGAAAAGGAGGTCATGGCCTCCGTGCAGCGGGCGAAGGAGCTGGCCGCGAAGAAGGATTACGGCAGCAAAAAGGAGCTGGCCGCGGCGCTGATCGCCGTTCCCGGCCATCCGCTGCACACCCTGACGCGGGAGAACGAAAACCTGGAGGTCTGGCTGCAGCAGGCAAAGGAGAAGCTGGCCGCTGGCGAGGACTTCGGCGAGCTGCTGGGGAAGATCCGCGGGCTCTCCGTCCACTACGCCAAGAAGGGCGATCTGCTCTATCCGCTGCTGAAGGTGCGCTACGAGGTCTCCGGCCCCTCCGACGTGATGTGGACGGTGGACGACGAGATCCGGGATGAGCTCGGCGCGCTGGCAAAGAGCAACGGGCATGACGCGGTTTGGACCGAGCGCGTGCAGGCCGTCCTCAAGCGGGCGGAGGAGATGATCTACAAGGAGCAGAACATCCTCTTTCCGATCTGTGCGGTGAACTTCAGCGAGGACGAGTGGTACGGCATCTACCGGGACGCCAAGGACTACGCCGACTGCCTCGGCGTGGAGGGCGAGCGCTGGGAAGAGGCCGAAAAGCAGAGCGTGCCGGCCCCCAGGCCCGTGGAGGGCGAGATCGTGATGCCCGGCGGGCACATGACGGTGGAGCAGCTGACGGCGCTTCTCAACACCATCCCGCTGGAGCTGACCTTTGTGGACGCGGACAACATCAACCGTTTCTTCAACGAGGGCCCCAAGGTCTTCAAGCGCCCCGGCATGGCCATTGACCGCGAGGTCTTCTCCTGCCACCCGCCGAAGATCGAGCCCATGGTGCGCGCCATCATCGACGATTTCCGAAATGATCGCCGGGACAGTGTCCCCGTCTGGATGGAGAAAAACGGCAGGACCTTCCTCGTCACCTATATGGCCGTGCGCGACCGGGAGCGCAGGTATCTCGGCACGGTCGAGGTCGTGCAGGACATGGAATTTGCCAAGGCGCATTTTTGCGGGCGCTGATGGTTATGGGAAACACTTTAAGCAAAAAAGCAACGGGAGGCAGAGAAATGAACGCGATCTTTCAGCGAGTCAGTATTCGGAAATGGGAGGACCGGGAGGTCGAGGAAGCAAAGCTCACGGAGGTCCTCCGCGCGGCGATGCAGGCGCCGTCCGCCGGGAACCAGCGGCCCTGGGAGTTCTATATCGTAAAGGATCGGGAGACGCTGACCGCCCTCTCCGCGATCAGCAAGTATTCCGCCAGCCTTGCCAACGCGCCGGTCGCCATCGTCAACGTGTGCTGCCCGGAGGGCAAGCGCTTTGCGGAGGTCACGCCGGTGGACATGTCGATCTGCACGGAGCACGAATGGCTCCAGGCCGCGGAGCTCGGGCTCGGAGCAGTCTGGATCGGCGTCGCCCCCTTTGAGGACCGGATCCAAAAGGCGAACGCGATCCTCGGCCTGCCGGAGGATCGGTACGTGTTTTCGATCCTGCCCCTCGGCTATCCCGCCGAAACGAGAGCACAGCAGGACCGCTTTGATGAAGCAAGGATCCATCGGATCTGAACCGCAGAACGACGCCCCCGCTTGTCCCATTCCGGGCAAGCGGGGGCGTCGTTGGCGGACGGCAGGTCAGTTTTTCAAGGTGAATTCGCTCTTGCGGAAGTCCAGCAGACCGTCCCGCCGCATTTTGCTCAGCTCGTTGGAAAGGGCGCTGCGGTCCACGCCCAGATAATCCGCCAGCTGCTGGCGGGAGAAGGGGATGGTAAAATGCGCGCTGCCGTGCTCCGCCGCCTGCTCCGAGAGGTAGGAAAGCAGCCGCTCCCGGATGGACTTGGGCGCGGTGTGCATCATCCGCTCGGAGAGGGCCAGATTCTTCCCCGCGGAGATGCGGATCAGATTGTGGATGATCCGGTTGTGAAAGCTGCAGCCGCTCTGGCAGGTGGTGAGCAGCTTATCCAGATTCAAAAACAGGACTTCGCATTTCTCCGCAGCCACCACGTCCACCAGCAGCTCCTTGCCGGGGATGGCGGCGTAGGTCTCCGCGAAGAGCTGACCCGCGGCCACGTGGCCGAAGATATGGCTGCCGCCCCAGTAGAAGTTGACCAGGACGTTCACGCTGCCGGACTCCACCAGCCCGATCTCCGAGACTGTGTCTCCGGCGCGATAGATCACCTCGTCCTTATCAAAGCGCTTTTCATGGGCGTTGAGGCAGGGCAGGAGGGCCTGCAGCTCCTCCTCGCGGATGCCGCGAAAGAGTTGGGTATTGGATAAAAAGGCAAGATTTATCATCATTTCACCACAAACGTTGTTGCTCCAACATACGAGTTAAGGACAGTATAGTAGAATACAGGCGAAAACGCAAGGAGGAATGGATCATGGATAACACGTACGTGACCGGCAGGACCCTGGTAGGGGAGATCGTCAATACCTATCCCGAGACCGTCCCGGTGCTGACGGCCTGCGGCATGCACTGCCTGGGCTGCCCCGCCTCGCAGGCGGAGAGCCTGGAGGACGCTTGCGCCGTGCACGGCCTGGAGGCGGACAAGGTCGTCTACGCGGTGAACGCCCGCATCCGGCTGGAAAGAGGCTGAGCGCGGATCCCCATACCAGAAGCAGACCCCTTCCCGGACGAGAACGCTCGTCCGGGAAGGGGTCTGCTTTTTCTTGTCCGGCGCTCCGGGTCACTTGAGGAGCTTGGGGACGATGCCGTACTTTTTCATCCGCCGGTACAGGGTCGCCCGGCTGATTCCCAGCCGCTCCGCGGCGGCGTCCACGTTCCCGCCGCAGATCGTGAGCGCCGCGACGATCGCCCCTTCTCCCGCGTCCTGCAGGACCGGCAGCGCGTCGCCCAGGCCGCTGCCGGGGCGCTCCAGCGCCGCCTGCAGGCTCTCGCTCGCCAGGATCGGCCCCGGGGTGCTGTAATAGGCCCGGGCGATGCCGTTCTGCAGCTCCCGGATGTTGCCCGGCCAGTCGTAAGCCAGCAGCCCGTTCAGGAACTCCTGCGTCATCGTCTTGGGCTCCTCCGGGTCGTTGGCGTTCAGCTCCTGCAGATACCGCTCGGCGAAGAGCAGGATATCCTCCGGGCGCGCGCGCAGCGGCGGGATCTCCAGCATGAGCGGGCTCAGGCGGTAGTACAGATCCTTCCGGAACATGCCCCGCTCGGCCATGCGCGCCAGGTCCTGGTTGCTGGCCGCGATGATCCGGATGTCCAGCTTGATGGGATTGGCGCTGCCCAGCCGCTGGATGCTGTGCGTCTCCACCACCCGCAGGAGCTTGATCTGCATATCCAGCGGGATGGCGGACACCGTGTCCAGAAACAGGGTCCCCTTGTCCGCCAGCTCGAAGCGGCCCGGCTTGCCCTCGCTGGCGCGCCCGGGAAAGGCGACCGGGTCGTAGCCGAACAGCTCCATCTCGAACAGCTCCCGGGGGACCGAGGCGCAGTTGACCGTCACGAAGGGCCCGTCGGCGTACGCGCCGGCGTTGTGGATCGCCTGGGCCAGCACCTCCTTGCCCGTGCCGCTCTCTCCCTGGATCAGGATGTTCCCCTCGTAGCGGGCGAATTTTTCCGCCATCGCGAGGGTCTTTTTCATCTTCTCGTTTTCCGTGAGGAAGTTGTGGAAGGTATAGCTCGCCCGGTTGCCGGAGAGCTTGTTGGCCGTCCGGATGAGCCGGGTCTGCGGCCGCATGGTCACGCTGAAGGCGCAGTAGCGGTCCGCCATCGGACAGACGGTCACGCTGCAGTAGATCGTCTCCCCGTCCACCAGCACCGGCACGTTGTCCGAGTCGAAGCTCTCGCCAGCCTGCCATTTCAACTGTGTGAGATCCGCGCCCGGCACGACGCTCTGGATCCCCTTTTCCCGCAGACTGTCCATGTCGCACTTCAGCAGCTCCTTCGCCACGCTGTTCATCCAGGTCGGCTGGTATTGCCGGTCCAGCAGCACGATGCAGTCCTGGCTCCGCTCCAGCACCTCGTGCAGCATCAGGGCGTTGCGGGCCTCGCGCAGTTGCCCTTCGATGCCGATCGCCGCGGCCTGCGCCATGCCCAGGGTGTGCAGGTTGGCCTTTTCCCGGTCGCCCGACAGGTTGATGCAGCCCACGACCTCGCCGTATACGTCGTGGATCGGCGCCGCCGAGCAGGTCCAGCCGTGATGGGTGACGCAGTAATGCTCCGGCCCGACGGTCTGGATCGGCATGTCGTAATCCAGCGCGAGGCTGATGGCGTTGGTGCCGACCTCCAGATTGCTCCACTTGGCGCCCGGCATGAAGCGCAGGTCGTTGGACTTGGAGACGATCTCGTCGTCGCCCATCATCTCCAGGATGTAGCCCGCCGCGTCCGTCAGCACCACGAGGAAGCCGGAGAGGCGGACGATCTCGAAGATCTCCCGCATGACCGGCAGGGCCAGGGAGAGCAGCATCTGGTTCTCCTTGCGGGCGCTCTCCAGGATGCTCATATCGATGCGCCGCCCCTCGCCGCCGGACGGGCTCACGCCGGCGGTCCGGCACTTCTGCCAGGCGTCCGAAATGGGATAGCGGATCTCCGGGCTGAGCTTGCCCTCAAAGACGAAATCCGCCCACAGCTCTGTCATTTTCGCGATATCCATGCCGCACCTCTCATCGCAGGATGGTTTCCAGGAGCTCTTCCTCGGTGATGCCGCCGAAGAGCGCCGCGAGGTCGAAGCGCGAGAGCACCTGCCGCAGCGCCTCCTCGTCCGTCGGCACGCCCCGCAGCGCCGCGCACAGCGCGTCGTTCGCGTCGGCCGCCATGTAATCGCCCAGGAAGGCGATCTCCCGGATGCGCCCCGCGTGCGCGTCCATGCGCACCTCCAGCGTGCCGCCGTCGAAGCGGCGGCGGTTCTTGAAGCTGTAGTCCGGGGCCCGCCCGTAGGTCCACTCCCAGGAGCGGTATTTTTCCTCCGCCAGCGTGCGGATCTCGGCGAGCTCCTCCGCCGTCAGCGTCTGCCGCTCGAAGCCGTCCGTCGCAAGCTCCCGCAGCAGCGCCGCCCAGAAGCCGGCCATGTCGACGCCCTCGGGCAGGTATTCGCGCAGATTGCCCACCCGGCTGCGCACGGACTTGGTGCTCTTCGACGCGAATTTCGAGGGATCGGCCCGGAGACTGCCGGCGATCATGGCGCCGTCCGAGTCGAACAGGAGGGTGCCGTGATGGAGCACGCGCCCGCCGTAAATGCGCTGTGCCACGCCGGAGACCTTTTTCCCGTCCACGAGGATGTCGTTGCGCCCGCTGGTCTCCGCCTGCACGCCGAGGGCGGCCAGCGCCCGGCAGACGGGCTCCGTACAGCGGCGGATGGAGAGGGCCGCGCCGTCGCCCAGGTCGGTGATGAAGGAGTAGTTCAGGTTCCCCAGATCGTGATACACGGCGCCGCCGCCGGTCATGCGGCGGACCACGTGGATCCCGTGCTGCCGGACGAAATCCGGGTCGATCTCCTCCAGTGTGTTCTGATTGCAGCCCACGACCACCGTGTTCGCGTTCTGCCAGAGCATCAGCCAGTCTCCCTCGCGCTTGTGCTCCAGCACGTATTGCTCCATGGCCAGGTTCCAGCAGGGATCGTTGCTCCCGGTCTCCAGATAGCGTGTAAGCATAACGCACACGTCCTTTCCTTTGGTATCGCATCTCTATCATACGCCCTCCCGGGCGGGCGCGCAAGTAAAACATCTCACAAAAATCTCAAATTTGCGCAAAACCGGCCCCGCCGCGCCCATTTCGGCGTTTTCGCCTGAAATATCCGCACTTTGTTTTTCCTTTAACAGGAAGCCATACGCCGCGCGCCCGTTTCTTTTCACGCGGCGGCGGTGAGATTTTTGCGAAGATTGAGATTTTGTCTCAAAATCGTAGCGCTATTGAATTTTACAAAATCGTTCCGGGGCGATCTTTTTTACATTCCCATCCAATTTGACGGGTGCAAACTGGCGTTATCGGAGAAAATACCGATCTTTCCGTGGGAAGGATTGAGATTTTCGAGAGAAAACTATATAATATTGGCAACGGACAAGGGATTGTCCCATAGGAAGCGGAGGGCAGGCCGTGCCTGCCGCCCGCGTAATAAGATAGGAGGTTTTTCAATGGCAGTAACCAGAGAACAGATGAAAGACATCTATACCCGCATGTGCCGCATCCGTGCTTTCGAGTCGGCGGCTGCCAAGCTGTTTGCCGAGGGTAAGATCTACGGCTTTGCCCACCTGTATCTGGGCGAGGAAGCGATCGCCCCGGCCGTGTGCGAGTGCCTGCGGGACGATGACTTCATCACCAGTACCCACCGTGGCCACGGCCACATCATCGCCAAGGACGGCGATCTGAACCTGATGATGGCGGAGCTCTTCGGCCGCTACACCGGTTATTGCAAAGGCAAGGGCGGTTCCATGCACATCGCGGACCGCAACAAGGGCATCCTGGGCGCCAACGGCATCGTCGGCGCGGGCCACAACATTTCCGTGGGCGCGGGCCTGTCCGCGAAGATCCGCGGGACCGATCAGGTCTGCGTCTGCTTCTTCGGCGACGGCTCCACCAACCAGGGCACCTTCCACGAGTCCCTGAACATGGCTTCCATCTGGAAGCTCCCCATCGTCTTCGTCTGCGAGAATAACCACTACGGCATTTCCATGAGCCAGGATCGTCACCAGGCCATCAAGGACATCGCCGATCGCGGCGTGGCCTACAACGTTCCCGGCGTTGCCGTTGACGGCAACGACCCCATCGCGGTCTACGAGGCGGCTGAGGAAGCGGTCGCCAGAGCCAGAGCCGGCAAGGGCCCCACGCTCATCGAGTGCAAGACCTACCGCCAGCACGGCCACTTCGAGGGCGACCCAGCCACCTACAAGCCCAAAGAGGAGCAGGCCGCCTGGATGGCCAAGGACCCGATGCCCCGCTTTGAGAAGTACCTGGAAGAGAACGGCGTCATGACCGCGGACGAGATCAAGGCCGTGAAGGACGCTGTCGACAAGCAGATCGAGGAAGCCATCGCGTTTGCGGACGCCCAGCCCTTCGCGCCTGTGGAGAGTGCCGTCGTGGATGTTTATTCTGATATTACTGCGGAGGTGCGTGAGAGATGAGTATGATGACTTACGGCGAAGCGATCCGCGAGGCTATGAGCATCCGGATGCGCCAGGATCCTACCGTTATCCTGTTCGGTGAAGACGTCGGCGCCTTTGGCGGCTGCTTCGGCGTCAGCGCCGGTATGATCGATGAATTCGGCCCCGAGCGCGTACGCGACACGCCGATCTCCGAGGGCGCCATCATCGGCGCCGCCGTCGGCAGCGCCGCCACCGGCCTCAGACCCATCGCGGAGCTGATGTTCAACGACTTCCTGACCGTCGGCATGGACCAGCTGGTCAACCAGGCGGCCAAGATGCGCTACATGTTCGGCGGCAAGATCTCCCTGCCCATGGTCGTGCGTCTGCCCGCGGGCGCCGGCACCGGCGGCGCCGCCCAGCACTGCCAGAGCCTTGAGGCGTGGCTGACCCACGTCCCCGGCCTGAAGGTCGTGTATCCCAGCAACGCGCAGGACGCCCTGGGCCTGCTGCTCACGTCCATCGACGACGACAACCCCGTCATGTTCTTTGAGAACAAGACCCTCTACGCCACCAAGAGCGAAGTGACCAGCCTGGATCCCATTCCTCTGGGCAAGGGCCGCATCGCCCTCGAAGGCGAGGACGTCACCATCGTCACCTACGGCCGTCAGGTCTACACTGCGCTCGACGCCGCCAAGACCCTGGCCGCCGACGGCATCAAGGCCGAGGTCATCGATATCCGCACCCTCTTCCCGCTGGACAAGGATCTCATCCGCCAGAGCCTCGAGAAGACCAACAAGGCCATCATCGTGACCGAGGAGACCAAGCGCGGCGGCTACGGCGGCGAGATCAGCGCAACCATCGCCGAGGAGATGTTCGACCTGCTGGACGCTCCCGTCGCCCGTATCGGCTCCCTCGATACGCCCGTCCCCTTCGCCCCCAACCTGGAGCAGTACTACATGCCCAGCGACGTGGACATCGTGGTTGCCGCGAAGAAGATGTTCTAACCCCCCTCCGTGCTCCGGAGCCTCCGGAGAGGGAAACCGAAACTGTGCTGCGGCCCCAAGGCCGCAGCACAGCTTGTAAAGAGCGTGTACACACGAGCGAGGAGGAATGACCATGGCGTCCATAGGCATCATCGCAAATCCCCAGTCCGGCAAGGATATCCGGAGACTTGTGTCCTATGCCACCACCATTGACAACAACGAAAAAGTCAACATCTGCAAGCGCATCTCGCTGGCGGCCTACGGGCTCGGCATCGACAAGATCATCTTCATGCCGGACACCTTCACCATGGGCTACAGCGTGCAGTATCAGCTTGAGGATGACAGAATGCCCTGCTGCGAGATCGAAGTGCTCGACTTCCTGTTTGACGCCTCCATGGCGGACACCATCGAGTCCGCGAGACTGATGGAGGAGCGGGGCGTCGGCTGCGTGGTGGTCCTCGGCGGCGACGGCACCTCCCGTGCCGCGGCAAAGTCGCTGAAGAAGACGCCGATGCTGTCCATCTCCACCGGCACCAACAACGTCTATCCGCAGATGATGGAGGGCACCGTGGCCGGCATGGCCGCGGCCGCCGTCGCCATGATGGACGACCCCTACAGCGTCTGCATCCACGACAAGCGGATCCAGGTCTTCGTCAACGGCGAATACCGGGACATGGCCCTCATCGACGCCGTCATCTCCGACGATGAGTTCGCCGGCGCCAAGGCCATCTGGGATCCGAAAAAGATGAAGTATATCATCGTCTCCCGCTGCCATCCGGCCTCCATCGGCTTCTCCGCCGTGCCCGGGGCCTACCGCATCGTGGAGGACAGCGACCCCTTCGGCTACGCCATCGCCCTGGGCGAGGAGGGCATCCCCGTAAAGGCGCCCATCGCCGCCGGCATCCTCACGCCCATGCACATCCGGGAAAAGCAGCAGCTGGCCCTGGGTGAAAAATATACCGTGGTGGCGGAAAAGCCCTGCATGATCGCCCTCGACGGCGAGCGCGAGGTCAAGCTCTTCGCCGGAGACCGGGCGGACTTCATCATCACCGACGACGGACCCTGGCGCGTCCTGCCGCGCAAAGCGCTGTCCAGGGCACAGGAACTGGGAATGTTCAGAGTTTAGGCTTTTTTTCATAAATAACAGGAAAGACGATATAAGGAGGAATACCATGGCGAAAGAAATCGTAATGCCCAAACTGGGTCTCACCATGACGGAGGGCACCGTCAGCAAATGGCTGAAAAAAGTGGGAGACGAAGTCAAAGAGGGCGAACCGCTCTTCGAGGTGGAGACCGATAAGCTCACCAACACCATCGAAGCCTCCGCTTCTGGCGTGCTGCGCCACATTTTCGTGGAAGAGGGCACCACC
>JAFUUR010000187.1 GCA_017477695.1 Oscillospiraceae bacterium
GACGCCGCCGCGCTGACCGACGCACTGCTGCGCGCCTGTCCGGGCCTTACGCTGGCGGACGGCGTCTTCGTCAACGGGGTGCGGCTCGGAACGGTGGAGGACGGCGCCGTGCTGCGCGAGCGGCTGCGCGCCTCGATCCTCGGCCAGATGCCGAACGCCGCGGTCTCCGGCAACATCAGCGGCGAGCTGCAGATCCGCCCGGTGTACAGCCGCGCCGGACACGAGACGAATTACGACGACATGGTCCTGCTCATCTCGGGCATGGCGCCGGTCATCTACCTCGACGCCGACGGCAGGCTCGCCTGACCGGACGTTTCCGCCCGCACCGCCCGCGCGGGCTCACGCCACGCCCCGGCGCCGCTCTCCGGCGCCGGGGCATTCCGCGTTTTCTGCAGGCCGCGGTACGCCCCTCTTGCCAAACGGTGAAAAATATGGTAAAATAAATTGTGCAAAATTTTAACGCATAAAATTATAGATGGAGGTCACGACATGAGCAAAGTATTGGTCGCCTATTTTTCCGCCACCGGCAACACCGCGAAGGTCGCACAGGAGCTCGCCAGGCTCGAGAAGGCCGATCTATTCGAGATCAAGCCCCAGCAGCCCTACACCCCGGAGGATCTCAACTTCAACGTGAAGGACTGCCGGGCCAACCTGGAGATGGCGGATGAGTCCAGCCGTCCCGCTATGGTAGGCAAGGTCGAAAACCTGGAGCAATACGACGTCGTATTCGTCGGCACGCCCATCTGGTGGGGCCGTGAGGCCGCGATCATCGACACCTTCCTGGACAGCCACAGCTTTGCCGGGAAGACGATCATCCCCTTCTGCACTTCCGGCATCAGCGACGTGGACAAGGCGTCCGCCCACATCAAGGGCATCGTCGGTGACGGCGTGACCGTGGACGCCGGCAAGCGCCTCGGTGCGGACGGCAGCGAAGAAGAGGTCCGGATCTGGACCGAGCTGCTGGGTCTGTAAGCGGCGAGCTTCGCCTGCACGGACAAGGGAATATCCAACCTGGCATAATGGCCCGACGGAGCAAAGGAAAAGGCCCTGCGGAACGCGTTCCGCAGGGCCTTTTCTTACGCCTGCTCCATGGAGAGGAGCCGATCGATCTCGCTTTCACCAAAAACGGGGATCCCGGCGGCCAGGAGCTTCTCCGCCGCCGTGCCGCTTCCGGGTACGAGCGTACCGCTGAAGCTGCCGTCGTAGATGCGGCCCGCGCCGCAGGAGGGGCTGCGCTCCTTCATCAGCGCCGCGCGGCAGCCGTTCTCCCGGGCAAGCCGCAGCGCAATCTGCGCGCCGCGCAGAAAGGCGTCCGTCACGTCCGCGCCGCCGCGGCTGTACACGCCGTTGCCGCGCCGTTCGCTCGGCTCGCGCGGGACGGGCAGGCCGCCCGCTGTCTCCGGGCAGACGGGGATCAGCCGAAATCGCGCACGCAGGGCTGCAAGCGTCTCCTCCGGCAGGGCGTTGCTGCCGCCGTCGTACTTGCATCTGACGCCCAGAAGGCAGGCGCTGATCAGCAGGCTCTCCATCCTATCGCCTCAGGCTCAGGCCCAGCAGCGCACCGCAGAGCCCGCCGATGATATGCGTGAGCTGGGAGACGTTGTCGCTCAGCACGACGCCGTCCACGATCTCGCCGCCGATATAGAGCACCAGCACGAGGATGAGCGTAATCGGCACGTACCCGTCGCGCATGCCGGACAGGGACGCCATGACGATCATCATGAACACGATGCCCGAGGCGCCCATCAGCGCCGTGCCCGGGAAGAACAGCCACTGCACCAGGCCCGAGACCAGAGCCGTCAGAAAGATCGCCCAAAACAGGCCGCGGCTGCCGTATTTCTCCTCCAGCGTCGGTCCGACCACGAGGATCATCATCATGTTGCCTATATAGTGGGAATAGCTCGCGTGCCCCAGCACGTGGAGCACGAAGCGCGGGTAAGTATAAAAGTCTGTCAGGGAGGAGCGGTAGACGCTGAAGAGCTTCGTCGTGGTCCAGCCGTCGGTCAGCCTCCCCAGCAGCAGCGCCGCCAGCGCCGCCAGCGCGAAGGTCAGCACCACGGGGGAATTGTACTGCAGGCGGACCATCCGCTTCATGCGCGCTCCTCCAGCCGGGCCAGGGCCTCACGGTACCAGCGCTCCGTCTTCTCATCGAAGCAGACCATGCTCACCTGCTCGATCTCGTCGTGCTCCGCGAGGTAGGCCGCGATCGTCTCGATCGCGATGGCGGAGGCGCGGTCCAGCGGGAAATGGTACACGCCCGTGCTGATAGAGGGGAAGGCCACCGTGCGGCAGCCGTTCGCCGAAGCCAGCTCCAGGCAAGAGCGGTAGCAGGAGGCCAGCAGCTCCGGCCCGGCCGCGCGGTGGATGGCGCCGTCCACGCCGCCGCCGCCCAGCAGCGAGCAGTTGGCCGCGTTGACGATGGCGTCGGTCTTCTGTTTGGTGATGTCGCCCCGCAGGACGCAGATCCTCGTTTTCATATCAAGCCTCACATTCTACCGTGACCTTGCCGTCCGCGGCGGACAGGCGCACGGTGCGGATCGCCTCGCCGCGCTTTTCGATGACGCGGGCGGCGATCTCGTCCTCGATCTCCTTCTGGATCAGCCGGCGGAGGTTGCGCGCGCCGTAGGTGACGGAATACCCCTTGCCGACCAGATATTCGACCAGGCTCTCGTCCCAGACGAGGGCCATGTCCTTTTCACGCAGCACGTCGCGCACCTCGGTGAGCATCAGCTCCGTGATGCCGCGGAAGTTGGCCTCCGTGAGCTGGTTGAAGCAGACCACCTCGTCCACGCGGTTGATGAACTCCGGCCGCAGGAACTCGTTGAGCGCCTTGAGCGCGCGCTCGCGGCTCATGTCGCTGAGCGTGCCGCCGAAGCCCACGCTGCCGGTCTTGTTGCTGCTGCCGGCGTTGGTGGTCATGATGATGATGGTGTTCTCAAAGTTGACCGTGCGCCCCTGGGCGTCGGTGATGCGGCCGTCGTCCAGGATCTGCAGGAGGATGTTCATCACGTCCGGATGGGCCTTCTCGATCTCGTCGAAGAGCACCACGCTGTACGGCTTACGGCGGATCTTCTCGGTGAGCTGCCCGGCCTCGTCGTAACCCACGTAGCCGGGGGGCGAGCCGATGATACGCGAGACGGAGAACTTCTCCATGAACTCGGACATATCCAGCCGGATGAGAGACTCGGGGCTGTCGAACATGTCGGCCGCGAGGCGCTTGACCAGCTCCGTCTTGCCGACGCCGGTACCGCCCACGAAAATGAAGCTGACGGGCTTGCGCTTGACCTTGAGGCCCACGCGGCTGCGGCGGATGGCGGCGCAGACGGCGTCGACCGCCTCATCCTGGCCCACGATGTGGGCCTTGAGCCGCTCGTCCAGCTTTGCGAGGCGCTCCAGCTCGTCCTCCTTGATGCTCGAGGCAGGGATCTTGGTCCAGAGCTCGATGATGCGCGCGAGGTTATCTACCGTCAGCGCGGGGCGGCCCTTGGCTCTGAGCGTCTCCAGCTCGTGCTCGAGCTGGATCTCCCGGCTGCGCAGCTGCGCGATGCGGGCGTAGCGCCGGTCGAGCTGCTCGTCACTCAGCTCCGTGCTGTTGTCGCTCATGAGCGCCTCGCGCTCGAAGCGCACGTTCTCCAGGTCGCGCTCCGCGAGCATGCGGCGGTTGATGTCCGCGTCCTTGAGGTTCACGTCGGAGCAGGCCTCGTCGATCAGGTCGATGGCCTTGTCCGGGAGGAAGCGGTCGGTGATATAGCGCTCGCTCATCAGCACCGCCTGGCGGCACATCTCGTCGGAGATGGTCACGCCGTGGTACTCCTCGTAATAATGCGCGATGCCGCGCAGGATGGTGATGCTGTCCTCGATGGAGGGCTCGCTCACCGTCACGGGCTGGAAGCGGCGCTCAAGCGCGCTGTCCTTCTCGATGTGCTTGCGGTACTCGGTGAAGGTCGTCGCGCCGATGACCTGGATCTCGCCGCGCGAGAGGGCGGGCTTGAGGATGTTGGCGGCGTTCATGCTGCCCTCGGCGTCGCCCGCGCCGACGATGTTGTGCACCTCGTCGATGACGAGGATGATGTTGCCCTGCTTGCGGATCTCCTCGATGAGGCCCTTCATGCGGCTCTCGAACTGCCCGCGGAACTGCGTGCCCGCCACGAGGGCGGTCAGATCCAGCAGGAACACCTGCTTATCCTGCAGCTTATAGGGGACGCTGCCCATCGCGATACGCTGGGCCAGGCCCTCGGCGATGGCCGTCTTGCCGACGCCGGGCTCGCCGATGAGGCAGGGGTTGTTCTTCTGGCGGCGGTTGAGGATCTGGATGACGCGCTCGAGCTCCTCCTCGCGGCCCACCATGGAATCGAGCTTCCCGTCGCGGGCGCGCTGCGTCAGATCGATGCAGTAATTGTCCAGGAATTTGCGCTTCGGCGCGCGGCCGCCCTGGTTCGGCGCGGACTGCGGCCGGTCGTTCTGCTGCTCGCCGCCCGCGGCGCCCTGGCCGTTCGGCCCGCCGAACAGGCGGTTGAGGAAGGGGAAGGTCGCGGTCTTGCCGTCGTCATCGTCTCCGTCCTCGCCGCTGTCCACGTTGAGCAGCTCCTCCGCGCCGTTGAGCGCGGTCATCATATCGCCGCTCAGGCTCTCGAGGTCCTCGTCGGTCAGACCCATCTTGTTCATCATATCGTCCACGGGCTTGATGTGCAGCTCGCGGGCGCACTTCAGGCACAGGCCCTGGTTCTGGGCCTGGCCGTTTTCGATCTTGGTAATGAATACGACCGCCACGTTTTTGCCGCAGCGGGAGCACATGGTCGTTTGCATAGACGCCCTCCGTCAGAGAAAATACGGCCGGAGAAGGCTCCGGCCGTGTGTCCGAGTCCTCAGACCAGACCGTTGGTGATAAAGTTGAAGGCGAGGAAGAAGCGGGCGAGCGTGGTGTGCGCGAGCGTCTCCTTGCCGATGAGGATGCCGAAGAAGCTCAGCAGCCAGCACAGCAGCACGCAGTACAAAAAGCCCTTTACGAAGCCCAGCACCGCGCCGCCGATCTCATCGAGCAGCTCCATGTTCGGCAGCCGGAAGGAGAGATTGCCCACGTTCCCGATCGCCACGATCAGGATCAGGATCAGCAGGAAGCTGAGCACGAGGCCGCCGACGTAGCTGATGGTATCGCACAGCACCGCCACCATGGCCTCGGTCATGTTCACGCCGTTGTCGTTCGCGTACTCCACGGAGCGCGCCGCGAGATCCTCCGCGCGCTTATCGTAAAAGCCCACGTCCTTGAGCATCTCGTAGGCGTAGTCGTAGCGCATGGAGCTGTCCTCCTCGAGGATGTCCTCCAGGGACAGGTCGCTGTGCGCGTAGCCCAGCTTTTCCAGGATCGCGTCCCGGTTCTTCTGCGAATCGACGTAGCCGTCCACGAAGGGCTCGAGCGCGGGGATCACCTCGTGCGCGGACGCCGAGGAGAGGAGGCTGCCGCCGAAGATCGCGACGATGATGGCCAGGATCCCGGCGATGCCGCCGATCAGGCCCTTTTTATAACCGCTCCAGGTGCACAGTGCGACGATCACCAGGAGCACGATATCGAGAAATAGCCTCATGAAAACCTCATCCTTACTTATGTATGCGCGGCGGGGCCGCAGCAGCATTTCACCGGAACATTTCGATTATACCACGTATTTATGAACAAATATAGGCTTTCGCGTCAATCCATAAACATCCTGCCGACGGGCCCGTCGTACCAGAGGCGGTTGAGATACAGCCCCTGCGGCGGCATGGTCGGCCCGGTCAGGCGCCGGTCGCCCCGCTCCAGCAGCGCCGGGATCTCCTCCGGCAGGAGCTTGCCGTAGGATGCGTACACCATCGTGCCCACCATGGCGCGGCACATGTTGTACAGAAAGCCGTCCGCGCAGATGGAGACGGTGATCAGCTCGCCCTCCTTCTCCGCCCGGCACCAATACACCGTGCGCACGGTGGTCTTCGTCTCGGTGCCGACGCTGCGCACCGCGCGAAAATCGTGCGTGCCCTCGAAGGCGCGCGCGGCGCGCTGCATGAGCGCCATGTCCAGCGCCTGCGGATAAAAGCACACGCGCTTTTCCAGGAACGGATCGCGGATGCTGCTGTTGTGTATTTTGTAGACGTATTCTTTTTTTATGCAGGAGCCGATGGCATTGAAGTCCTCCGGCGCCTCTGCGGCGTCCGTCACGGCGATATCGCCGGGCAGGCGCGCATTGACCGCGAGCGGGAAGCGGTCGATGGGGATGCGGCAGTCGGTGCGGAAATTGGCGCAGTAGCGCAGTGCGTGCACGCCCGCGTCGGTCCGCCCGCAGCCAACGGTCTTCACCGGGTGCCCGCAGACCTTGCTCAGCGCCTCCTCGAGCGTCTGCGCCACGGTGATCTCGTTTTTCTGTACCTGCCAGCCGTGGTAGCGGCTGCCGTCGTACTTGAGGCGCAGGGCGACGTTTCTCATGCCCGCCTCACAGTCCGTAATGCCTGAGCACGAACATCCCGACGAGGAACGCCGCGCCCAGCACGAAGGCGACCAGATCGCGCGCGGCCAGCTTGAGCTGCTTCATGCGCGTGCGGCCTTCGCCGCCGTGGTAGCAGCGGCTCTCCATCGCAACGGCCAGCTCGTCCGCCCGGCGGAAGGCCGACACGAACAGCGGCACCAGGATCGGCAGCAGCGCCTTGGCCCGGCGGATGAGGCTGCCGTTTTCAAAGTCCGCCCCGCGGGCCTTCTGCGCGGACATGATCTTGTCCGTCTCCTCGATGAGCGTGGGGATAAAGCGAAGCGCCATGCTCATCATGATGGTCATCTCGTGCACGGGCACGCGCAGCTTCTTCAGCGGGCCCAGCAGCAGCTCCAGACCGTCCGTCAGCGCCATAGGGCTGGTGGTATAGGTCAGCAGAAAGGTGCCGGTGATGAGCAGCACGATGCGCAGGATCATCTTCGCCGCGCGCTCGATGCCCTCCCAGGTGATGATCCAGCCCGGGAGCACGGGCGTGCCGGCCGTGTAAAAGATGTTCAGCGCCGCCGTGAGCACGATGATGAAGAGCATGGGCTTGAGGCCCTTGAAGATCGTGCGGAAGCGGATCTGCGAGACGCTCATGCACGCTGCCGTCACTGCGACGACGATCGCGTAGGAGAGCCACCCGGCGGCCTGGAACAGGCCGATGATGAACACGATGACCAGAATGAGCTTGGTGCGCGGGTCGAGCCTGTGCACGACGCTGTCTCCCGGAAAGTACTGGCCGAGTGTGACGTCCTTCAGCATACGCCCGCCCCCTTTGCCCTGAGCACGGCGGCGAGAAGCTGCTCGTGGGTATAGATCGCGCCCTCGAGCGCGACGCCTCTTTCCCGCAGCGCCATGGCTATGGCGGTGGCCTGCGGCACGGCGAGCCCGATGTCGATGAGCTCCTGCGGGCGGGAGAAGATCTCCTCCGGCGTACCGTCCATGGCGACGTGCCCGCGGTCGAACACGATCAGCCGCTCGGCGAGGCGCGCGGCGTCGTCCATGTTGTGGCTGACGACGATGACCGTCGCCCCCGTCTCCCGCTGATAGGTGCAGATATTGTCCATGATCTGGCGGCAGCCGCGCGGGTCGAGGCCGGCCGTGGGCTCGTCCAGGATCAGCACGCCCGGCCGCATGGCGATCACGCCCGCGATGGCGATGCGGCGCTTCTGGCCGCCGGAGAGCTCCAGCGGCGAGCGGTCGAAGAGCTCCTCGTCCACCCCGACGAAGCCGGCCGCCTCGCGCACGCGCTCGGCGATCTCGTCCTCCTTGAGGCCCATGTTGCGCGGGCCGAAGGCGATATCGGCGAAAACGGTCTCCTCAAAGAGCTGATACTCCGGATACTGGAACACCAGCCCCACCTGCCACTTCACGTCGTGGCGGGTCTTTTTGTCGCGGTTGATATCCTCGCCGCCGACCAGGACCCGACCCGCGCTCGGCGCGAGCAGGGCGTTGAGATGCTGCACGAAGGTAGACTTGCCGGAGCCCGTGTGCCCCAGCAGGCCCACGAACTGCCCCTGCGGGATCGTCAGATCGATCCCGTCGATCGCGACTTTTTCAAACGGAGTCCCCGCGCTGTAGACGTGGCGCAGGCCCTCCACGATGATCTCTGCCATAAACCGTCCTCTGTCTGATCACAGTATGACCTTCGCCACCGCGTCGGCGCAGGTCTCGATATCCAGTGTGCCGAGGGGCAGGTCGAAGCCCCGCCCGTTGAGCTCGTAGAGCAGGTGCGTGGTCTCGGGCACGTCCAGCCCTTCCCGCTGCATCAGCTCCACCTGGGAGAACACCGCGGCCGGCGTGCCGTCCGCGGCGATCCTGCCCTCGGACATGACGATCAGCCGGTCGGCCCCGATGCACTCCTCCATGTGGTGGGTGATGAGCACAACGGTCATCCCCTTCTCGCGGCACAGGCGCGTCACGGTCGTGATGACCTCGCGGCGGCCCTGGGGATCGAGCATGGCGGTCGGCTCGTCGAGCACGACGATGCGCGGCTGCATGGCGATGACGCCCGCGATGGCCACGCGCTGCTTCTGTCCGCCGGACAAAAGATGCGGCGCGTGCAGGCGCAGCTCGTACATGCCCACCTGCTTGAGCGCGGCGTCGACCCGCTCCCGGATCTCCGCCGGGGGCACGCCGAGGTTTTCCGGCGCGAAGGCCACGTCGTCCTCCACGACGTTTGCGACGATCTGGTTGTCCGGGTTCTGGAAGACCATGCCGACCGCGTGACGCACGTCGAGCAGAGCGCTCTCGTCGGCGGTATCCAGCCCGTTCACCAGTACGCGGCCCTCCGTGGGCACGAGGATGGCGTTCATATGCTTGGCCAGCGTGGACTTGCCGGAGCCGTTATGCCCCAGCACCGCCACGAAACTGCCCTCTTCGATATCCAGATCGATCCCGCAGAGGCTCTCGACCTCGCTCTCGGGATAGGTATAATGCACGTTTTCAAAACGAACGATCGCAGGCACGGTACACGTTTCCTTTCGAATTTGCGATTAGAAGGGCCGACGGAGATCGGCCCTTGCCGCCTTGCCGCAGCGCGGAAGCGAACGATGCGCAGCTTGTGAGGACGAGGCAGCGGAAGTCAGCCCTTGCCGCCTTACCCCCGCGCCGTTCCTTTTCCCCTTTCAAAGCCCCGCTTTGAAAGGGAGAGGACGAGCAGCGGAGCGAATGAGCTTTCGCGCCCCGCGCGGAAGCGAACGATGCGCAGCTTGTGAGGACGAGGCAGCGGAAGTCAGCCCTTGCTGCCTTACCCCCGCGCCGTTCCTTTTCCCCTTTCAAAGCCCCGCTTTGAAAGGGAGAGGACGAGCAGCGGAGCGAATGAGCTTTCGCGCCC
>JAFUUR010000188.1 GCA_017477695.1 Oscillospiraceae bacterium
GCAGATCCTTTCGGCATAGTCGGTCCCTCCGTTGTGCGTGGTGAAAACAGAAATGCCTGTTCGACAAGCTGACACGGTGTCAGCATTTATACTATAACGCAATTCTGACGCCGTGTCAACAATGTTCTGTCTGAAATAACGGAGACGCGCTCCCCGCCGGCAGCCGCCGTGCTTTTGCGCGGCGCAGTGCGGAGCGCCCGTACCGGTGAAAGGCGCCGCTCAGGGCTCTCCCCCGGCTTCCGCGTCCGGCTGCTGCCCGTCATGGGCCTTCCACGCACACTCCGTGAGCTGCATATCCGTGAACACGGCCGTAAAGCTCGAGTCCTCCGGGCTGCAGGCGTAGATCCCGAAGCGGATCTTCCCCGCGCCCTCCCACATGTGGCAGACGCGCATCTGGGAAAAGACTTCCCCGTCCGGCGAGCACTCGAGGCAATAGTCGTCCTCCCGGCGGCTGAAGCGATACCACATGACCTTCACGTCGGCCGGGATCTCCGTGGTCGCCCAGTCGGACCAGCCGTGGTTGGTGACCACGGAGCCGAGATGTTGGAACCGCCCGTTTTCGTATTCGACGGAGCCCTTGAGCCAGTTCTCGCTGTCGAGGTACATCACGACGCCACACTGGTCAAAGCGGTGGTGACTGCCGGAGAAGTCCGTTCTCACGAGGAAGGAGAAATACTTCTCCTCCGTCTCCGTCTGCAGCACCGGCGCGTTGTCGTTGCGGAAGTGATAATAGGTCCGCTGCCAGAGGTCGGTGTGCGGCTCGGTCGTGACGGCGACCGCCTCGGCCGACACGCTGTATTCTCTCGGCGCTCTGGTCCAGCGGAATGATTTCGGATCGATCTTCATAGTCTTACCTCATCGCGTTTTTTCGCAGTATATATCGTATGACCGCTTCTGCCCGGCGGGCCGGGATCACGCGGTTCTGCTCAGCTTCTTTTTCACGTTCGCTATCACGAATTTGTAGCCGAGACCGTAAATCGCCAAAACCGTTCTTTGCATGGCGGCAAAGCATAAGATCATGAGCGGGATACCCCATACATAGCCGCTTCCGCTCAAAAGCTCTTCCCTTGCATAGGTAAGCAACACGATCACGGACGTGACGCCCAGCAATATGCCTGTGACCATGCCGGGCGTATAGGGTTTCTCCATCTTATGCAGCTTGATCCCCGCAAGGTGGATCAAGGCTTCAAACAGACCAAGATAAACCGGCACCAGGGACAGAAGCGGGAGCTGTGTAAAGAAGGGAACAAAAGTGATCACAAGCAGCAGCGCTGCCACGGGAACGTGCGCTTTTGCTATCTGATCCGCGTCGGCTTGCACCCCAAAGAATTTCACCATGAGGTCTGCGAACCCGCCCGGGAAACGCGTCTCTTCCCATTCGTGAAGGGTAAAGAGAAACATATATCCCAGCATGATCCGCTGGATCGTTCCGAGCTGGCTGCAGAAAACCGCGCATACGGTGATCGTTCCGAAAAAGATACCGGTCATGATTTCAAGATTGTATTTCTTGAGCATGTGCTTCTTCCCCATTCCCTGCCAATCAAATCGATCATCTTCGGATAAACCTCTCGTCTTGCTCGTTTTCTTCGGCGCTGACATAGCGCTCCACGGTCATGTGCAGATCGTACTTCTCTCTCAGCGCGGCAATGGTCGCCATCATGGGGGAGGCGTGATGCGCGTCGATGGCATCCTGATCCGTCCACGAATCGATCAGCAATACGGTCTCCTGATCCTCCAAAGACTGATAATACTCATAACGGAGATTGCCGGCTTCCGCCCGGATGGCGGCGACCGTACCGCCGGCGGTCATCTCCTCGGCAAACCTCCGGGCATTGCCGTCCTTGCCGGTATATCTCAAATTCACGGTAATAGCCATTTTCTCCTCCTCCAACAAACGCTAAGCTTTTTCTGCCAAATCGGGTCTATAAGTCTGCGCTTCTCGTCACGCTGTAAAGCGTCACGCCCTCCGGTCTGAAATCCATCTGAACTTCCCAGAACTCGACGCCCTTTTCGGCCGCTTCCCGAATCGTCTGCGAGACCTCTTCATAATGGGTCGAGCGAAGGCGCTCTTTTTTCTCCGTTATGCGATACTGAAAAACCTGCAGGAACACTGCGCGCTCATGCTCCTGCAGCGACCCAGCCAGCTCTTTTACGTGTTTCACCATGCGGTCTGTTGACGAGAACGGCTTCGGTGGAAGTGTTTTGACGTTGGCGCCGTATTTCACATTGATGGTCGTCAGCGGGGTCTTTACCTCAAGATAGGTGTCTCCGACCTTGAAATCCAGCTTGGAAACGCCCAACTTCACCTCACGCCGGATTGTATCGAAATCCGCCACGATCTGATCCAGCCGATGCGTCTCAAAGAAATACTCCACCAGCCGATTGGAGAGAATTTGGTTAATGCCAACCCAGTTATCGTCATCGGAAAGAAGCACCGCTTCGATATCGTATTTTAATTTGCGCTTCGGATCATCGTGGAAGGACAGAAGACACGGCAAGTCTTTGTTCTCCACATCGCCGATGCGGTTTGTCGTCGGAATATGGGCAATGAGCTCCTCCCCGCCTATGTCCACAAGGGCTGTGAACTGGCTTTTCCTTTTCAGCATAGTGCCCTCGATCAAGGGCTTTTCAAATTTGAACATGCTCTTCCTCCTTCAAATCCCGGGGCGTCGAGCTTTTTATCATTGTTATCGCTGAAACCGACCTCGTCTGAAGCTTTCTCCCGTCCGTTTCGTCAGTGACCGGATCGCATTTTCGTTCGTTGAAAAAGAAGATCATCGCGCCTCCTGCCCCTCCTGCGTCGGGCTCCATACGAACAGCCCCTCCGCGGCGGCAAGCGCCTTGAGCTTGTCCAAAATCGCCGCGTCCGGATCGTAGACCGTCAGATACGTGTCGTTGTGATCGTAGTCGATCATCGCGTTCTGCCCCGCGAACACAGCCCGGAGAAAATCGTTCCCGGAGAGTCCGGCAACCCGATCCGCGAAGGTCTCCGGGTCGGGATTCGTCTCCCACGTCATGCAGGAGTCGAAGGACGCCGCCATGTCGTAATAGCAGTTCAGCCGCAGAAGGATCCCGGCGTACTTGCGGCGCAGGGGGACGATCCGCTCAGGCTGCAGGAAGTACCGCTCCACGGCGAAATATTGGCCCGCGGCATTTGCGCCGACCTGCTCGGGCAGAATATCCACGATCCAATACGGGCCCTCCAGCAGCTCTCCCATCAAGTCGTCAAACCGACGCGGATCTGCGTCTCCGGGCGCGGTCTTTGACAACTCCTCGATGCTCCGGATATCCGACTTGAAGATGACTGCATCGCCAAGCTGAATACCCTCTTCCTCGCGGTCAAACTCGTGGAGCCCGTAACCGGAGGGAAACGCCTCCGCGATCCCTGTGATCACGGAGCCGTCCACCGTCGTGATCCGTACTTCTTTGTCCTGATATCGCAGCAGCATGTTAAGCCTCCGTTTACCTATCGTCATCCAAGATGGCCGAGAGGCCCTCGGCCTCGTCCACCCAGGAGGGATCGACTTTCGTCTTCTTCATCGGCGCGCCGCAGGCCGGGCAGCTTGGATAAGGCTTCCGGCTGGCCGCTCCGCACGCGGAGCAGATGTACGCGTCCGCCCGGAAAAGATGCGTCCGCCGTGACCAATGGGCCGGTTTCATGTTGAACCCCCTCCCTTGCTCTCGGAAAAAGCGTAGGCCTGTTCCAGCCACCCCAACAGTTCTCCGTCCAGCTCCTCCTCTGAGCCGATCACGAAATGCGTCGTCCAGCGGCCAGGATAAGCCTCCGTCTTCACCGCGACCCGCTCCGATTCGAGGGGGTAAGGCAGCCCCAGCGTCAGCGTGAGCCAGGTTTCCGGCAGCTCGGCCTTGCGCTTGACCCGCGCGAAGGAGACGCAGGCGAAGACGTGCCTGTGATAGTAAGTGATCTGCGTTTTCTGCACGCGTTTTTTCGCCTCGGGAAAGCGCTCAAAGATCGTTTCTTCGAGCGCGGCAAACAGCGGGAGCGCCGCGCGGTGCGCGTCAAAAAACTGCAGCGTATCCATTTCAAGCCCCTGCATATGTCTCAGTCCTCCCGGATCTCGACCGCAACGCGGATCGTGTCGCCGTCTGCCTTGCCGAGCTGTTGCCGGATCGCCTTCAGCACGCCGAGCACGTAGCACACGCTTCCGTCCTCGTTCTTCAGTCCCATATTGACGACGCTCCCGTCATAGGGGATACCGTCAAAGCTTGCGTGAACCTTTACGCGGCCCCTGCCGAGCTCCTCGCGGATATCCCAGGGGAAAACCACGTAGGCCCCGCCGTTGTCCGCGTTCTCGTGCAGGATCGCGTCGTATTCGTATCGTTTCATGCGGTCTCCTAAATCAGCACGCCATTGCAGTGGTCGATCTCGTGCTGGATGATCTGCGCCGTGAAGCCCGTGTAGGTCTTCAGACGCGTTTCAAAGCGCTCATTCTGGTACCTCACCTTGATCGAGCGGAAGCGTTTGGCCTTTCGTGTGCCGGAGAGGGACAGGCAGCCCTCCTCGGCCTCATAAGCCCCGGAGCACTTGACGATCTCCGGGTTGAACATTACCTTGGCGCTGCCGTTGTCGTCGAAGATGATGATCCGTTTGGCCGCGCCGATCATGTTGGCCGCCATGCCCACGCAGCCGTCCCGGTGCGCCGCGAGCGTGTCCCGCAGGTCCTGCGCGACGGGCAGATCCAGCACCGTGGCTGGTGCGGACTTCTGCGCAAGGAAGATCGGGTCTTTCATAATGGGTCTGATCATGGCGCACCTCTCAAAGCTTATCGTATTTCGCGTTGCTGCCCCGGCATTTCTCTACGGGGTATTTCGCTTCGTTCTGATCCATCTTCGCGTTGATGATCGCGTCGGCGTCCAGCCCGAGCGCGTCCAGCATATTCTGACAGTAGACCATCACGTCTGCCAACTCCTCCCCCACGTGGGCGAGGTCGTACTCCGTATCGCTCCACTGGAAGCACTCCAGCAGCTCGTTTGCCTCAATGGAGATGGACTTTGCCAGGTTCGCGGGCGTGTGGAACTGATCCCAGTCCCGTTCCTTTGAAAACCTTCGGATCCGCGCTATCGTTTCCTGTTTCATTGTCACGATCCCCCGCTTTCTTTTCTGACATGGTCCTGCCACAGGCGCAAAGCGGCCATGGTATCATCGTCAAGTTTTTCGCTCGCCCCGCCGGGGGCAGGAGAAAGACTCCAATCCCGTAATAACGGGCGCTATACTGTTATTATACTCTGTTGTGCCCTTCGCTTCAATAGGGTGCGACCGGGCATGACGCGTTCGTGGGAAAGACGGACGGCTTTGGGCGTCGGCGCACAGGCCTCGAGCGCATGGCCCGGCGCCAGGCTTGGGGGCAAAAACAAGGCCGAGAATTTTGAAGCGGCAAAAGCTTCCCACAAAAGCAAAAATCGCCTTGAAACGAAACATTTCAAGACGATTTCTGGCAGGGGAAGAAGGCTTCGCTTTTCTGCGGAAAAGCCACGGCGGTTGCAACAGTCCCCAGGGCTGTTGCCAAGAGCCGCCTTTCGAAGCCCTTGCTCTAATATGCCAACAAGAATGCCACCCGTTCGGGCGGCATTCTTGTTGGCAGTGTCGCACCAAATGGTGCCGGAAGAAGGGTATTTGCGCGAAAAAGGTTTCTAATTATGTAAACCGTTCAACGGGCCATGCGTCTTGTTTTTTTACCAAGATATACGGTCGTCTATTTGCGCGTGATTCTTTTGCAATATCATTGTACCACATTAGAAGACGCTCTATAGGCGGCGCGCCGCAGACCGGGCAGTTTGGGGTTGGCTATTGGCAGGAAGCCACGCATGCGAAGCAGACACACATCCGCCCGGAACGGATGTGTTCGCCGTGTCCAATGGGCCATGCTATCCTCCAATTGGTCTTAAGGCATGGTCAATGTTTCGTTCTTCTGCTTCCAAAGTGGTTTATATTTTCCGTGCTTTACTTCTTCCATGTGGTCTGCCATATACTGCCTCTCTTCCTTCCATTCAGCAACAGTCATTCCTTCATGGTAGAAAGGATATTCCTTCATGCTAAAGGAAAAATCGTCGCTTTCTGTCGTGATCATGATATCCCCCGTATAGTCTCTTCGAATAAGATCGATGCCTAAACTTGCCACTTCTCCTTATAAAGCAAGAAAATAATATGCTGAGGTTAGATACTCTCCCACAGCCTCAATATCAACTGAAAACTCATATTCTGGCGCTTTTAGGACAATAATAAATTGTCTAATTCGCGTGGAGATAGAACTGTGTCAAATTGGTTCGAAATAAACTCACGAAGTTCAAGAACACGTATGCAGAAATCTGTATACCATCTATCACAATCACACGAATAATGTGCAACCGCTCTTTGCCGATCAAGCTTTACTCGTCGTCCGATTTCTTCATTCGCCAGGTTATCATAAATGAAAAACATGATCCATAGCTTTCCAACAATGATGTCAGCATCATTATGCTTTGGATTCTCTGCGCACAAGTTATAAAGAAAATTATTGGCAAAAGACCATCGTGTGCTGGAGGAACTCAAAAAAGCTTCTATCCCAGATCTCTGAATATCCGGCTGCTTGATCATAAGTATATGCCCTCTTTTCAAACTGGTATCGCTATTTTTAATAATAACATAGATCTTAATACGTGAGAAGATGGGCCGCTCAAACTGTCAACTTTTATCGACACTTAAGCGCGTGCCATTGCGATTGAGCATTACCTGCCAGAATGTAGCTTGCTCCCCCGGTGATAAAGAAAGATAACATCCGTCGAAAAAGCATTTCTGTATCTCCGCTTCGCTCTTTGCTCCGAGATTTCTAACTGATCGAAGGCCTGTCTCCCGTGAAAACAGATTCCATAAGCGACCAAATGTTCCGGCATTAGCCCGCATCAGGCCATTTGACGATCTAACCGATAAAGCGAGCTCATCGATTGGCTTGTCCTTCATTCTCTGCTTAAAGGGGATCTCAACTGCAGACCCTGGGAAAGCCGATTGAAAAGTAGCATATGCTCCGTGTCTAGAAGCCAGTTCACGAAGACGTATCGCGGCATCAGTAACATTGGGTGGCAGGTAATCCTCTGTTTGATGCTCCGCTGCCAGTTCCTTTGGTTTCCCAGGAACCCACGTGATCCATAGCCTTCCGGAAAGATAATCCTCATATGCGCCACGATCCAATCGAAACCAGCCCCAGTGCGTACATACTTCATATGATTCTTCGTTAAACAAAAATGCACCTCATTTCTCTGTACTCCCAGAAAAATAGGCGCAAAAATACCAGTCGCGGGACTGGTATAAACCTATCGTACAAGCTTTGGCACCTTTCTCTCTGGGAGGTTGCCGTGCGGTCATAGGGCTTGTCCCTCGCGCAACTCTTATAGGTATTTTGTTTGATTTTATTGCGAATAAGATTCGTGCACTAATCTTGGCGACAATATAACATATAGACCGAGTCTTGTCAAATCTCCCGGCATATGCACGTTCGAAGCCTTCTGCCTCTTACTTTAAGCGAGACTTCTGCACAGCCCATTTGCACCAAAAGGTGCCTAAAAATTTTGAACAATATCGTGCAAAAAGTAGCTCCCGCACGATCTTTTCGACAATGCGGGAGTAGCTTTTCGTTGAAATTACAGGAAAAAAACAGGTTTTTGGGCTTTATAAACGTAATAAATGCCGGATTTGCCTGGTAGACAAATTCGGCATTTATCATGGCAGGGGAAGAAGGCTTCGAACCCTCGGCCTACGGTTTTGGAGACCGCCGCTCTACCAGCTGAGCTATTCCCCTGTATTCATTTCGGCGGTACACGAAAACTTGGTGGACCGTCAGGGACTCGAACCCCGGACCGACCGGTTATGAGCCGGCTGCTCTACCAACTGAGCTAACGGTCCATCTCCATGAAACGATTGCCGCCACGAGGATTGTGACGGCAATACCGTTTCTTTGGCGCCCCCTGTAGGACTCGAACCTACGACCCTGCGGTTAACAGCCGCATGCTCTACCTATTGAGCTAAGGAGGCAAAGGGCAAACGGTTTGACTTGCGCCAAACCGTTTGTGTTGGCGTTGACCTATCTTCCCGGTCCGTCTCCAGACAAGTATTGTCGGCACTGGTGAGCTTAACTTCCGTGTTCGGAATGGGAACGGGTGGACCCTCACCGTTA
>JAFUUR010000189.1 GCA_017477695.1 Oscillospiraceae bacterium
AACTGCCGGAAGACCTGCGCGTCAGCTTCGTCTTTTACGACGGCAGCAAGCTCGTTGTACATCTTGACCGCGTCCAGTTCTCCCTGCTGCGCCTTGAGCAGCGTCTTTCTCTGCTGGTTCGTCATCGGTTTGCTCCTTTCCGGTCGGGTGTTTACTTGTAAATTCTTTCCAATTCAATATAGCACGATCGAACGTGACGCGCAAGAGAAAAATGGCAGCGCTGAGATCTGCGGTTGGCCGGTCTTCGCGTGACTGTGTTCGCCAGTGTTTGCACTGGCTCACGCACATGCCGTCGGCATGTGCGGACATGATTCGAATCTCCCTAAAGGCAAAAAGGATACCCTGCCGTTTGGCAGGGTATCCTTTTTGGCGGAGATGGAGAGATTCGAACTCTCGAGGAGCTTTTGACCCCTACACGATTTCCAATCGTGCGCGCTCGACCAACTACGCGACATCTCCGTATTTGCTCAAGAAAACGACGTGTTCAATTGTCAGCTTGCACATTATAATGCAGATGACGGGCAAAGTCAAGGACTATTTTTCTGAATAGCGGCGGCCCTGCGGCAGATACTAAAAGCGACAGAGGTGAACGAAAACATGCGCATGACGAACGAGGAATACAAACGCTTTTCCGAGCGGCGGGCGCCGCGCTCGCCGGTAAAGAAAAACCTGTTCAACGCCTTCTGGATCGGCGGTCTGATCTGCTGCGTGGGACAGTTCTTTCTGGAACTGTACGGCGCGGCGGGCCTGGACGTGCAGACGGCGGCAACGGCGGAGTCGATCACGATGGTGTTTATCGGTGCGGCGCTGACGGGCCTTGGCGTGTACGACGATATCGCCAGACACGCCGGCGCCGGGACGCTCGTGCCGATCACGGGCTTTGCCAATTCCGTGGCGGCCCCGGCGCTGGAGTTCAAGACCGAGGGCCTCATCACCGGGACCGCGGCGAAGATGTTCGTGATCGCGGGGCCGGTGCTGGTGTACGGCATCACGGCGAGCGTGGTCTACGGCCTGGCGCTGATCCTGCTGGGGCTTGCCTGAGGGGAGGGGAGAGCGTGGCGAAAAAGAAGAAGGAGAGGCGGCCGGGGCCGGTCCCAAACGGGCTGGACCTGCGCGCGCGGCAGCCGGAGAACGACGGCAGCGGCCTCGACGGAAAGCCCTGCGCGCCGGACGGCGTCAGCGGAAGCTGGCAGTGAAAAGAGCAGGAGGGCGGCCCTCCTGCTCTTGCTCGTTATGTATGTTCAGCCGATACGCGCCTCTTGCTGGTACATATCGCGGATAACGGTCTGTGCGCATTTGATGAAGCGGCGGATGTTCTTGTCGCTCTGCCGCCGCTTGCTGGCGACGATGCCGAGACGGCGGAAGGCCGGCGGGTCCAGCGGCACGGACAACACCGGGTCGGTCATGTCCTGCATGACCAGGTCGGACAGGATGCTCACGCCGAGGCCGTGGCTCACCATGGAGACGATACCCGGATCGTCCAGGTTGGTGTAGCGGATGCGCGGGGAGACCTTCTCCCGCCCCTGGTTGAAGATGGGAGTGATGTCCAGATCGAAGCCTGCGTTGGGCATCAGGAATTCCCGGCCGGAAAAATCCCGCACAGGAAAAGCGACAGTCTCCTGCGCAAAATCTCCGGGCAGGATCGCCACCAGGGGATCATCCTGAAGGGGGACGAAATTGAGACCCTGGCAGTGCGCCTCGTTATAGCTGACGATCGCGCAGTCCAACTGATCGTTCTTGAGCTTTTCATAGATATCCACGACGCCGCCCACGTCGATGGTCATGTCCGTATCGGGGCTGATCCGGCGAAACTCCGCCAGGATGGCGGGCAGCCACTGACGGGCCACGCTGCTGTAGGCCCCCAGCCGCAGGGTGGAGAAGCTGCGCTGACGCAGCCGCTCCGCGCTCTGCTCCAGAGCCGCGGAGGCGTCCACGAGCTTGCGCATCTGGGGCAGAAGCTCCTGCCCGGCGGGAGAAAGGCGAACGCCGTTCTTGCTGCGGACCAGCAGGTTGAGGCCCAGCTCGACCTCCAGAGAATTCATCATGTGGGTCAGGCCGGACTGGGTATAACCCAGCTCCGTCGCCGCGGCAGTCAGACTGCCCCGATCCACGGCGGCGAGCAAAGCAGAGATCTTTTTGATGTCCATCGTCGAATATTTCTCTTTCTTATGTTTGCGTTAATCCATGACAAAACCTAATTGGTCCTATAATAATGTAGAGTTTGGAAAAAAGCAAGAGGGATGTTACAATTTGATCATCAAATCACGGAATAAGAGCCGGCTATGAACCGAAAACGGGAAAGCGACGCGAAGAGGACCCGCCGCGACCCGCAGAGACGCCGGGCTCTGTTTTTATTTCGTGGCATTTGAAAAAAGATGAGAAGGAGAGTTTTTTATGGAAAACAATCGCAGTTCCTGGGGCAGCAATTTAGGTTTTCTGATGGCTGCTATCGGCTCCGCCGTCGGCCTGGGCAACATCTGGGGCTTCCCCTATAAGATGGGCAAGAGCGGCGGCTTCACGTTCTTGATCGTCTACCTGCTGCTGGCGGTCTTCGTCGGCATGATCATCATGGTCTCCGAGCTGGCTGTCGGCCGCAAGACCAAGCTGAGCCCGATCGACGCGTATCAGCAGGTATCGAAGAAGTTTTCCTGGATCGGCTGGCTGGCCACGATCGCCCCGTTTCTGATCATGAGCTTCTACACCGTGCTCGGCGGCTACTGCATGCAGTACATCGCGCTGAATATGACCAAGCTGAGCTTCGGCAACGAGAGCGTTGCGCTCAGCGGCGGCGAAGCGTTCGGCGCCATGCTGACCACGCCCTTCGGCTGCGTGGTGTTTACCATCCTGTTCATCATCATCTGCATGCTGATCGTGCAGGGCGGCGTAAACAGCGGTATCGAGAAGTTCAACAACATCGGCATGCCCGCGCTGTTCGTGATGCTGCTCATCATCATCGTCCGCGCGCTGACGCTGCCCCACGCCGTGGAAGGCCTGAAGTTCATGTTCGTTCCCGGCTATGCGGTAAAGGCGGGTTTTATTGAATCCGCGCCCAATCTGATCGAGGTCCTGGGCACCGCCGGCGGCCAGATGTTCTTCTCCCTGTCCCTGGCCATGGGCGCCATCCTGACCTATGGCTCCTATCTGAGCAAGGACGAGAACCTGGTCAAAAACTCCGTCATCATCGTCGCAGCGGATACGCTCATCGCGCTGA
>JAFUUR010000190.1 GCA_017477695.1 Oscillospiraceae bacterium
AGCTGACGGTGATCTCCTGATGCCCGGCGGTCTCCAGGACCGTGGGCGAGCAGGTGAAGCCGGAGTACACGTCGAGGCTGGCGTTGTCGCTGCTGACCTGGCGCAGGACGAGCCCGGTCACGTCGAGCGTCTCGCCGACGGTGTACTGGATCTTGTCCGGCAGCTTGGCCACGGACAGCGTCTCCGGCACGGCGGCCTGCTTCACCTGCACCGTGAAGGTGCAGACCTTGCCGCCGTAGCTGATGGTGACCGTCTGCGTGCCGGGCGTCTCAAAGACGGCGGGACTGTATTCCAGCCCGTCGGACACGTCCCGGTGGCCGTTGTTGGTGTACACGCGGATGGAGAGCCCGCGCACGTCGAGCGAGTCGCCCACCACGTAATCGGTCTTGCGGGGCAGGGACAGCACGCCGATGCCCTCGACGACCTCTTCCACCGCCTGTACGTTCACGGTGAACTGGCAGGTCTTGCCCTGGTAGCTGATCTCGATGCTCTGGGTGCCCGCCTTTTCCAGCCGGGTCGGGTAGACGCCGAAGCCGTCCGTCAGGATGCGGGTGGTGCCGTTGGCGAGCTCTGCGCGCACGGAGAGGCCCGCGGTGTCGAGCGTGTCGCCCAGGCTGTATTCGGTGCGCACGGGCAGACTCTCCACGCTCAGCGCGGAGACGGACAGCTCCTCCACCGTCACCGCGATGGGGGAGGAGAGCGTGGAGGCGGAGAGCCCCCCGCTGCTGTTCGAGACGAGACAGGTGTAGTAGAACGTGCCGAACTGCGCGGTGTCCACGATGAGGCTCGGAGACATGGCGCCGTCGACCGCGCTGCCGCGCTCGGACGAGGTGGTGCTGCGGTACCATTGATAGCTGAGGCTGCCGCCGTCGGAGACGGAGGCCGTGATGCTGACCTGTACGGCGTCGCCGGGATAGCAGCGCAGGTTCGCGCTCGTCGTCACGGCGGGCGGCTCCGGCGTCACGGTCACGGGACAGGTAAAGGTCGTGGTGTCGATGGTGATGATACAGTCGTAGGTGCCGGCGCTGTTGAGCACGCCGCGCAGATAGACGAGCGCTTGCCCGCCCTGGTCTTCCACCTGCAGGGAGAGCCCGTCGGGCAGCTTGCCGCTGACCTGGCTGCCGGACGCCACCGAGGCGACCAGATGGTCGATCGGGCGGCCGACCTGTACGGCCTCCGGCGCGGGATAGATGGTGTCGGCAAAGGCGCAGGGAAGTATCAGCAGGATCAGCAGCAGCGCGAGCGCCGCTGAAAGAAAATGCTTTTTCATGGTCAGTTCATGTGCCCGCGCCGGGCGCAGGCAATTCCTTTCCAAGATACTTAGGATATTTATATCACTTTTTAACCGTTTTGTCAATATTTGAGAACAATTTGGAAATTTGCCGAAAGAAGTCGGCAAATATTTGGCCCGCGCCTGTTGCGAACGGGGCCGCGCTGTGGTAGTATAAAGGCACGAAAACGGGCAGATCCTGCCGCCCGGCGGCGGGAAAGGGAGGGGATGCGCATGGCGCAAAAGCAATGGTATAAGGAGATGGCGGTCTATCATATCTGGCCGCGCAGCTTCTGCGACGGCAACGGCGACGGGATCGGCGATCTCTGGGGCGTGCTGCAGAAGCTGGATTATATCAAGAGCCTGAACGTGGACGCGATCTGGTTCTCGCCGCTCTACCCCTCGCCCAACGCGGACTTCGGCTACGATATCTCCGACTATACGGACATCCACCCCGATTACGGGGATCTGGACGTGTTCCGCCAAGTGCTGGACGAGGCGCACGCGCGCGGCCTGCGCGTCTTCATGGATCTCGTGGTGAACCACACCTCGGACGAGCACCGCTGGTTCCGGGAGAGCCGCAAGGGCCCCGGCAGCCCCTATTACGACTATTATTACTGGCGGCGCGGGCGCGTGTCCGGCGGCCGCCGCCTCCCGCCCAACAATTGGACCAGCCTCTTTGAGGGCGGCGCCTGGGAGTACGACGAGGGGCTGGACGAGTATTACCTGCACCTGTTCGCGCGCAAGCAGCCGGATCTGAACATGGACAATCCCAAGGTGCGCCAGGAGGTCAAGCAGATCATGCGCTTCTGGCTGGACATGGGGGTCGACGGCTTCCGGGAGGACGTGATCACCTTCATCTCCAAGGCGCCCGGCCTGCCCAACGCCTACCCCAAGCTGCCCGCCGCCAACGGCATGCGCTATTATTCCAACCGCCCGGAGGTCTATTCCTACCTGCAGGAGTTCAAGCGGGACGTGCTGGATTATTACGACTGCTTCACCGTCGGCGAGAGCCCGATGACCACGCCCGAGGTCGCCCTGCGCTACGTGACCGAGGGGCCGGGCAAGGTGCTCGACGAGATGATCGCCTTCTCCCACATGGAGGCGGACTGCTTCCTAACCGACATGGTGCAGCGGCCGTTCAATCTCGTGAAGATGAAAAAGGCCTTTTCCGACTGGCAGACCAAGCTGCAGGGCAAGGCCTGGAACGCCCTCTACATAGAGAACCACGACCACCCGCGCATCATCAGCCGCTACGGCAGCGAGGCCTATCACACCGAGAGCGGCAAGATGCTCGCCGCGATGTACATCCTCCAGCGGGGCACGCCCTTCGTCTACCAGGGGCAGGAGATCGGCATGCTGAACCTGCGCCTGCCGCGCGTGGAGATGTATCAGGACGTGATGACCCAGAACAGCGCGCGCATCGCTTCGCAAGTCCTGCCGCGCAGCCGCGTGCTCAAGCTCATCCAGAAGGCCACCCGCGACAGCGCGCGCACGCCCATGCAGTGGTCGGCGGAGAAGAACGCGGGCTTCAGCACCGCCGAGCCCTGGTTCTACGTCAACGACAATTACAGGCAGATCAACGTCCAGGCCCAGGAGGAGGATCCGGAGTCGCTGCTGAACTTCTACCGTGCGCTGCTGAAGTTCCGCAAGGAGCAGCCGGTCGTCCTCTACGGGGACTATCGGGAGCACTACCCGAAGGACAAGCACCTCTACGTCTACGAGCGCAACCACGAGGGTAAAAAGCTGCTGGTCATCTGTGCCTTCGGGTCGGACGCGGTCCGCTTCGACGCGCCGGAGGGGATCGAGCTGAGCGAGGGCGAGCTGGTGCTCTCGAATTACGATATGAATTTTATCATCGCAAACGGCTTTACGACCCGCCCCTACGAGCTGCGGGTGTATCTGTTCGGGTGAGGCTGGGATTATGAGAGAGATCCGGGAGAACGCCTACGCAAAACTGAACATCTCGCTGGACGTGGCCCGGCGCCGGGAGGACGGTTACCACGACATGGTCATGGTGATGCAGACCATCTCCCTCTGCGACGAGCTGCACCTGCGTCTGAACGACAGCGGACAGATCGCCGCCTCCTGCAATCTGCGCTTCATCCCCTCGGACGAGCGCAACCTCGCCGTGCGCGCCGCGCTGCGCTACCTCGAGGCCGTGGGGGAGAGCGGACAGGGCCTGCAGATCGATATCCGCAAGCGCATCCCCGTGGGCGCGGGCATGGCGGGCGGCTCGTCGGACGCGGCCGCAGTGCTGCGCGGGCTCAACGCGCTCTACGGCGGCCGGCTCGCACGGAGCGAGCTGGAGGA
>JAFUUR010000191.1 GCA_017477695.1 Oscillospiraceae bacterium
CAAGACCGTGATCATTCCTGCGGAAAACGAGGCGGATCTCGCAGAGATCGACCAAACGGTCAGAAGCAAGCTCGAGTTCGTGCCGACAGATCACGTGGACAAGATCCTGGATCTCGTGCTCCTGCCGGCGGAGTCCCAGCCGAAGCGGCAGCTGCAGGCCGCCCCGCAGGAAGAGCGCGCGGGGATCAGGCAGTAGGTGAGAAATGGCCAGTCTGAATGTCAACAAGGCGGAATTCGTCAAGTCCGCCGCGGCGCCCGCGCAGTTTATCCGCAGTGCGCTGCCCGGCGTGGTCTTTGCGGGTAAATCAAACGTCGGGAAATCCTCCGTGCTCAACCGGCTCCTCAACCGAAAGAACTTCGCCCGGGTAGGCGCGTCGCCGGGGAAGACGATACACGTCAACTATTTTCTGATCGACGAAAAGCTCTATTTCGTGGATCTGCCCGGTTACGGCTACGCGAAGGTCTCTCAGAGCGAAAGGACGCGCTGGGCAAAGCTCATGGAGAGCTTTTTCTCGGATACGGAGCGGATCGATCTCGGCGTGATGATCGTCGACGCGCGCCATAAGCCCACCGCGGACGACGTGACGATGGCTGAGTGGTTCAAGGCCTCGGGAAAGCCCTTTGTGATCGTCGCCAACAAGCTCGATAAACTGAAAAAGAGCGAGATCGAGCCGAACCTGCAGCGCATTCGGGAGACACTCTCTCTGTTGGATGAAACGGTCGTGATCCCGTTTTCAGCAGAAAAAGGCGCCGGCAGGGAGGCCCTGCTGGCGGAGATCGTGAAACTTCTCTGATTTTTTCAAGAGCGAGACAGAATAATCCGGTCTCGCTCTTGTTTTTTGTTGGGTTCTCTGATAAAATACTACTAATTGGGGGTGCGTCCTATCAGCGATCTGCAAGCCATCCTGGATGGATTTGATTTCACATATATCCTCAGTCTCTTTCTCAGCGTGATCCCGGCGCTGATCTGCATCACGCTGCATGAGTTGAGCCACGGGCTCGTCGCCTATAGGCTGGGCGATACCACGGCGAGGGACCGCGGACGGTTGACGCTCAACCCGCTCAAGCACCTCGATCCCATGGGGCTTTTGATGATGCTTCTGTTTCGGGTGGGCTTGGCAAAGCCCGTGCCGGTCAACCCCAGCCTTTTCAAGGAAACGAATTGGTACATGTCCCTCGTCGCACTGGCAGGTCCGCTCAGCAACGTGCTGATCACAATCGTGTTTCTGTTCCTCTACGGCGTCACGTATCTGCCGCTCAGCAGCAGCGGCGCGGGGCAGTACGTGACGGAGATGATCGAACTGACGGCCAGGATCAGCCTCGGCCTTGCGGTGTTCAATTTGATCCCCGTCCCGCCCCTGGACGGCTCCAAGATCCTTATGAGCGCGCTGCCCGACGAGGATTACCGCAAGGTGCTTCGGTTCGAGCGATACGGCTCGCTTCTGATGCTCGTCCTCGTGGCGAGCGGGGTCCTCGGGCGGCCGCTCTCCCTGCTGATCAATTTCCTGTACAGCAGGCTCTTTCCCATCGCGCGCCTGGGGTACAGGATGATCCTCAATCTGTTTTATCTGTGAGCTTATGGAAAACCCGAGCTTTTACCTGGAGGGCATCGTGCATGAGAAGGACGAGCTGCAGGACTTTGAAGGTCCGCTCAGTCTGATCCTCATGCTGCTGTCCAAAAACAAAATAGAGATCCGGGACGTGAGCATTTCCGAGATCCTTGACCAGTATCTGGCATATCTGGAAGAGATGCAGAGCATGGATCTCGAGATCGCAAGCGAATTCGTGCAGATGGCTTCACATCTGCTGTATATCAAGACGAAGACCCTGCTGACCACGGAGGAAGAGGTCTCCGAGCTGGAGGTGCTGCTGCAGTCGTTGGAGCAGCTCAAATGCAAGGGGGCGTACGAGGCGATCCAGCAGGTGACGCCGGAACTGAAGAAAGCCTCGGAGCTCGGCCTCTTGTATTACGCCAAGCTGCCGGAGCCGCCGCCGAAGACCGTAAAGGAATACGAATACCGGCACGAACCGGCGGATCTGCTGCGCGCGCTGTTTCACGTGTATGAGCGCGGCGGCCGCACCCCGGAGGCGACGGCGGAGATGACCGCGGCCCTCCCGGGGAGGATCATCTACAGCGTGCGCGACAAGAGCCGGCAGATCCTCATACGCCTCGGTTCGGGCGGCGTGGATCTGAACGCGCTTTACGGTGGATGCCGCTCCCGCACGGAGGTCGTCGCGACCTTCCTGTCGATCCTGGAGCTGTGCTCCCTGGGGAGCATACGCATCTCGCACGGGGAGAGCGGCTATCGGGTCGACTTCGTCGGCGGCGACGTGGACGAGATCCTGGAACGGATCGAAGAATGAATGAAACAGGCGCGGCTTTGCGCCTTGGCGAGGTTTCAGATGGATATTTATTCCGCCATCGAGGCAATACTCTTTGCAGCGGGAGACAGTGTGCCGGTCGCACGGCTGTCGTTGGTATTGGATACGGATGAAAACGAGATCCTCCACGTTGCCTCGGAGCTTGCCGAGCGGTATGAAAAGGAGAGCCGCGGTATGCGCATCCTGCGGCTGGAGGATAAGCTGCAGATGTGTTCGGCGCCGGAATACGCGCCGTTTATCACCAAAACCCTGGAACACAGAAAGCCGCCCATGCTCTCTCCCCCGGCGCTCGAAACGCTGGCAATCGCGGCGTATTTTCAGCCCGTGACGCGCGCGTATATCGATAAAGTGCGCGGTGTGGACAGCTCGTATACGGTCAGCGTCCTGCTGGAAAGGGGCCTGATCGAAGCCTGCGGCAAGCTGGACGTGCCCGGGCGGCCGACGATCTTCCGAACGACGGACGCTTTCCTGCGTACGATGGGCATCAGCGAGCTGTCGCAGCTCCCGCCGCTGCCGGATATGACGAACGGCGACGGGCTTGAGAAGCTCCAGCAGGCAATCAGTGAACTTGAAAACGCGGAGAATGGCGGCCAGATCGTTATGGAAGAGATCGTGAGAGGCGCCGTTGAGGAGTGATGCTTTTTGGTTGCGCTCATTATCATAGGGGTCCTGCTCCTGCTCATTATCCTGCTCCTGCTGATCCCGGTAGGGGTCGACGTCGGATATGAAGGAGGGCAGTTTCATCTATCGGCAAAGGCCAACGGTTTCCTGCTGCAGTTGATCCCGAAGCCGCCGAAGAGCGAAAAGGCGGAAAAGAAACCGAAGAAGCCGAAAAAAGAAAAAAAGAAAAAGAAACCGAAGGAAGAGGACGAGAGCAAGCCGAAGAAAAAGCGCAAGCTCGACTTCAGCTTCGACGAGATCATGGATCTGCTGCGCGCGGTTTTGAAGGGGTTCGGAAAATTCGGCCGGAAGCTGAAGGTGAGCCGCTTCGTGCTGCATTTCCTGGCCGCCGGCAGGGATCCGTATAACGTGGCGATGCTCTTCGCGCATGTGAACGCCGCGCTCTCCAGTCTGAAGCCGCTTTGCGCGCAGCGCTTTACAGTGAAGGACTGCGACGTGTGGACGGACGTGGACTTTACGCGTGAGCAGATCGAGCTTGACCTCGGCGTCACGGTCACGATCCGGATCGGGCAGATCCTCGGCGTCGGCCTTACGATCGGCTTCGGCGCGCTGAAGACCCTGCTGCGCAACAAGATACGCCTTAGAAAAGAGCGGAAGCAGATGATCCGGGACGGCCTCATCGATAAAGACGGAAACGACTTGACGAAACAGACAGATAACGAAACCATACAGGAAGAGGAAAGGATGGCAGCAAATGGATAACAACCCGATTGGCGAACTCATGCAGACCACGATGGAGAATGTGCGCAACATTCTCAAAGTCGATACGGTGGTGGGCGATCCCATCTATACGCCGGACGGCATCACGCTGGTGCCCATCTCCCGGATCAGCGTCGGCTTTGGCGGCGGCGGTGTGGAATTCAACAGCAAGAAGGCCGTTGAGCCGCGCCCCTACGGCGGCGGGAACGCGACAGGCGTCAAGATCGATCCGATCGGCTTCCTGGTCATCAAGGACGGGACGATCCGCATGATCAACGTCACACCGCCGGCAAGCAACACGGTCGACCGGATCATCGATATGGTCCCGCAGGTCATGGATCGCGTGGACGCGTTCATCGAAAAACAGAAGGCGGAAAGCTAAGCTGCGCGGGAGCTCATAAAACAGGATCAACTGTGAATAATAAGCACTGCCCGAAGGGTGGTGCTTATTATTAAGAGACTGATATCTGCCGTGCTTGCCGCTGCCATCGCTGCGTGCTGGCCGCCCGCCGCATCAGCTGACGGCGGACCGTCGATCGGCGCTGCAAGAGCGATCGTTATGGGCTGGGGCGGGGAAGTGATCTACGCGAAGAGAGCGCAGGAGCGAGCGCTGATCGCCAGCACGACCAAGATCATGACGGCGCTGCTTGCCATCGAAAACGGCGGACTCGACGACGAGGTCACGGCCCGACCGGAGTTCTGTGCGGTAGAAGGTTCCACGATGTATCTCGTGCCGGGCGAGCGGTATACGGTGCGCGAATTGCTGCAGGGGCTGCTCCTGGCTTCCGGCAACGACGCCGCGCTTGCCCTCGCAGAGCATACCGCGGGCAGCGTAGACGCATTTGTCTTGCGGATGAATGAGAAAGTGCGCCGGCTTGGTCTGCGAGATACACATTTCGCCAATCCGCACGGGCTGGATGCAGAGGGGCACTATTCGACGGCCGAGGATCTGGCAAGGCTCATGGCCTGCTGTATGCAGAACGCCTGCTTTGCCGAACTCGTCCGACTGAAGGGCAGTACGGTGCACGGTCTGACTTACGCAAACCACAACAAGCTCCTGCTTCTCTGCGAGGGGTGCCTCGGCGGCAAGACCGGATATACGGAGGCCGCAGGCCGCTGCCTCGTGAGCTGCTGTGAACGGGACGGTACGCGGCTGATCTGCGTGACGCTCGACGACCCACAGGACTGGACGGATCATCAGCGCCTGTACGACTGGGCCTTTGCCGCTTACGAGGAACGGGACGTGACGGAAGGACTGGATTGCCGCGTGCCCGTGATCGCAGGCAATGCCGATTTGGTCCGGATTACGTCGGAGCCGCAGCGCGTACTGCTGCGCAAGGACGCTGTGATCCGCGTCGAGGCGGAATTGCCGCGCTTTACCTTCGCGCCTCTGCATGCGGGGGAGCGGGCCGGTGTGGTGCGCATTTTCGCAGATGAAGCCCTCGCGTGCGAGGCAAAGCTGATATATGGGGAGAGCGTCGACGAGACGCGCAGGGCGCGGTTTTCGTGGCGTATGTGAAGAGAACAGCATGAGTGAAAAGATCCAGAAGATCATATCCGCCGCCGGACTGATGTCCAGGCGTGCGGCAGAAGAAGCGCTTCGGGGGGGACGCGTGACAGTGAACGGACGCGCGGCCCTTCTCGGCGACCGCGCGGATGCGGAGAGCGACACGATATGCGTCGACGGCCAGCCTCTTTCTGCCCCGGGCAGAAAGCTGTACATAGTGCTCAACAAACCGCGCGGCTACGTGACGACGATGCACGACGAAAAAGGGCGCCGCAGCGTGTGCGAGCTCGTTTCAGAGCTGGAGAGCCGCGTCTATCCCGTTGGGAGGCTGGATATGCAGTCAGAGGGACTGCTGATCATGACCAACGACGGGGATTTTGCCAACGCGCTCATGCATCCCTCGCACGAGATCAACAAGACCTATCGCACGTGGGTGAGCGGGCAGAGCATAAGAGCCGCCGTGAAGGAACTTCGTCAGCCGATGGAGCTCGACGGCTATCGGATCCGCGCCGCCGGCGTGGAGATCGAGGAGATCACCGGCACAGAGGCGACCTTGCTGATCACGATACACGAGGGGCGCAACCGGCAGATCCGCAAGATGTGTGAACAGAGCGGCCTTCGCGTGAGGAGACTTTGCAGGATCCGCGAGGGCGCCGTCAGTCTCGGCAATCTTCCGTCCGGCAAGTGGCGGTATCTGACGGATGCCGAAGTGAAACAGATGAAGTGAACGATATGGATAAAACACTGACCGAGCTGCGCTCGGATCTCGTCGTGATCGGCGGCGGGGCGGCCGGCATGATGTGTGCTGCGACGGCGGCGGAGCGCGGGCTGCGCGTGCTGCTGCTCGAGCCGAACCGTACGCTCGGCCGAAAAGTCAGGATCACGGGCAAGGGCCGCTGCAACCTGACGAATGACTGCGATATCAAGACTTTTATGGCGAACGTTCCCGGTGACGGCCGCTTCCTCTACAGTGCGCTGAACCGGCTGTCACCGCGCGATACGATCGCGTTTTTCGAGGAGCTCGGTCTGCCGCTCAAGACGGAGAGGGGATTTCGCGTCTTTCCCGTTTCGGACCATGCGGACGACGTGGCGGACACGATGGCGAACCTCTGCGTCAGACGCGGCGTGCGTATCCTGCACACGGCCGCGAGAAAGATCTGCACGGCGAACGGCGCCGTAACGGGCGTCGTCACCGCGGAGGGGATCATCCCCTGCGCTTCCGCAGCGGTCTGTACGGGAGGCCTGTCCTACCCGCTGACCGGCTCGACCGGCGACGGATACCGTTTTGCCGAGAGCTGCGGGCACGGCGTCACCGCGCGGCGGCCCTCACTGGTCCCGCTCGTTTGTGAGGACGCCTGCTGTGCGCAGATGCAGGGCTTCGCGCTGAAGAACGTCAGCCTCTCCGCATACGAGGCGGACAGACTGGTGTTTCGCGAGCAGGGTGAGATGCTTTTCACGCATTTCGGCGTGTCCGGGCCGCTGGTCCTGTCTGCGAGCGCCAAGCTGCGCAATATCGGCAAGCTGCCGTGCAGGCTGGAGATCGACCTCAAACCCGCGCTGGATGAAAAAAAGCTGGATGCCCGTATTCTGCGGGACTTTGCGAAATACGCGAACAAAGAATTTAAAAACGCACTGAACGACCTGGCGGGGAGGTCCATGATCCCCGTGCTGATCGAGCGCTCCGGAATTCCGGAGGATACCCGCGTCAATGCCGTCACACGGGAGCAGCGGCAGAAGCTTCTGCAACTGTTCAAGGCATTCCCCCTCACCGTGACAGGGACGCGTCCCATCGCGGAGGCGATCGTGACGGCGGGCGGCGTCGATACCCGGGAGGTCAATCCGCGCACGATGGAGTCCAAACTCGTACAGGGTCTGTACTTCGCGGGCGAGGTCCTGGATCTGGACGCCTATACGGGCGGCTTCAATCTGCAGATCGCCTGGTCGACCGGCTATGTTGCCGGGAAATCTGTACGCATAGGAGAGTAAACGATATGAACGGACATTATTCCATCGCAATAGACGGCCCCTCCGGCGCAGGAAAAAGCAGCCTGGCCCAGCGCTGTGCGAAGGCCTTCGGCATCCTTTATGTGGACACCGGCGCCATCTACCGCACGGTCGGCCTCGCTGCCTATCGCCGCGGGATCGACCGCAAGGACGAGCGGGCGATCATGGAAATGCTGCCGGAGCTGCAGATCGGGATGCGCTATGACGACAGCGGCGAACAGCGCATGTACCTCAACGGAGCAGACGTCTCTGCGGAGATCCGCCTGCCGGAGATCTCGATCTGCGCGTCCGACGTCTCGTCGCTTCCGGGCGTGCGCGCGTTCCTGCTGGAGATGCAGAGACAGCTCGCGCGGGAAAACAGCGTGATCATGGACGGACGCGACATCGGGACGGTCGTCCTGCCGGACGCGGATCTGAAGATCTTTCTCACGGCAAGCGCTGCGGCGCGCGCCGAACGGCGGCTGAAGCAGTTAGCGGAGAAAGGGGTGAGCGCGGACTATGAGGAAGTGCTGCGCGATATCCGCTACCGGGACGAGCAGGACAGCGGCCGTGCGGCGGCTCCGCTGAAAGCGGCGGAGGACGCCGTGACGATGGATACGACGCAGATCGACTTTGACGGCAGCTTTGCTCTCCTCTGCAGGATCATTGAAGAGCGCCTCGGTGTGCGCCCGGAGAAGGAAGGCGTATGAAGAAGCTGCTTGTTGCGGAGAGTGCGGGGTTTTGCTTCGGCGTCAGCAGATCCGTCGAAATGGCAGAGTCTCTGCTGAAGCGTTACGGAAGCTGCGCGAGCCTGGGTCAGCTCATCCATAATGACGATGTCGTCGCTGCTCTTGAGCGCCGCGGCCTTCGGGTGATCGAGACGGCGCGGCAGGCGAAGGCGGGAGAGCAGGTCATCATCCGCGCGCACGGCGTCTCCCCGGAGGTTTATAGTGCGCTGGAAGCCGCCGGCGCCGGCGTGACGGACGCTACCTGCCCGAAGGTCAAAGCGATACATACCATTGTCCGCCGCGCGTCGGACGAAGGGCGTTTTGTGATCATCATCGGGATGCGCGAGCACCCGGAAGTGGAGGCGATCTGCGGTTGGTGCAGGGAGTGCGCAGTCTTTGAAAATGTGCAGGAATTGTCGCTTTGGCTCGAGACGAATGAAAATTTTTGGAAAAAACCTATAACTGTCGTCGTTCAGACAACTCAAACTCGTAATAATTTCAACGAATGTTGCGAGATAATAAAAAAAAGATGTACAAATGCCAAAATATCTGATACAATATGCCTTGCGACGTTTACGCGGCAGGAAGAAGCGGCTCAGCTTTCCGGCGAATGTGACGCCATGGTCGTGATCGGCGGAAGGCACAGCGCCAACAGCTTGCACCTCGCGCAGATCTGCAGCGAGCATTGCGGCAACGTTCAGTTTATCGAGCGGACGGATGAGCTCGATCTGGACAGGCTAAAGGATGCGGACACCGTTGGATTGACGGCCGGCGCTTCCACCCCCGCGTGGATAATTAAGGAGGTAAGAAACAAAATGAGTGACGAGATCAAAGTTGAAGAATCCGCAGTGGAGAAGGAACTGTCCTTCGATGAAATGCTGGAGGAGACTCTAAAAACAATATATAATGGAGACAGGGTGACCGGTACGGTCGTTGCGATCACCGGTACGGAGATCAGCGTTGATCTTGGCGCCAAGTATTCTGGCTTTATCCCGACGACCGAGTTCACCGATGACGGCGTCAAGGTTGAAGACGTTGTCAAGGTCGGCGATGAGATCGAAGCGATCGTCGTGCGCGTGAACGACGTGGAAGGCACGGCCATGCTTTCCAAGAAGCGCCTGGATGCCGCAAAGGTCTGGAGCGACATTGAAGAAGCGGTCGACAATGAGACCGTGATGGAAGGCGTCGTTACGGAAGAGAACAAGGGCGGCGTCGTCGTCAACGTCAAGGGCGTGCGCGTGTTCGTGCCGGCCTCGCAGACTGATCTGCCGCGTGACGCTGAACTGTCTCAGCTTCTCAAGAAGACGGTGCGTCTGCGCATTACGGAGGTCAACAAGGCCCGCAAGCGCGTCGTCGGCTCCATCCGCCGCGTTGCACAGGCTGAGCGCCGCGAGCGTATCGAGGCCATTTGGAACGAGATCGAGATCGGCAAGCGCTACAACGGCGTGGTCAAGTCCCTGACCAGCTACGGCGCTTTCGTGGATATCGGCGGCATCGACGGTATGGTCCACGTTTCCGAACTGAGCTGGGGCCGTATCCATCAGCCCTCCGAGGTCGTCTCCGTCGGCGATGAGATCGAGGTATACGTCATCAACTTCGATAAGGAGAAGCGCAAGATCTCCCTCGGCTACAAGGATCCCGAAGCCAACCCCTGGACGCAGTTCACCAACCGTTATCAGGTCGGCGATATCGCGAACGTCACTGTGGTCAAGCTCATGCCCTTCGGCGCCTTTGCGGAAGTCGTCCCCGGCGTTGACGGTCTGATCCACATCAGCCAGATCGCGAACCGCCGCATTGCCAAGCCCGAGGATGTGCTCACGGTGGGCGACGTCGTCGAAGCCAAGATCACGGCGATCGATCAGGAGAAGCATAAGATCTCCCTGTCCATCCGCGCGTTGGCCGAGCCCGCTCCTGTCGTGATGAACGAGCCCGAAGAGGAAGAAGCGGATGAGGTCGGCGGAGAAGACGCGCTGGTGTATGACGTCTCCGTTGACGGTACTGCCACGGGTGTGATCCCTGAAGAGGCCGAAGAGGAATAAACCGGTAAGATAACAGTGACCGCCGCGTGTCGGTACGCGGCGGTCCTTTTTTTAAAATGGGATAAACGCTGCTCAGACAGGCAGCTTCTGATCGAGCCAATTGAGGATATCCCGGTAGACGTCTTTGTAATTGGTCTCGTTGAGCATCTCGTGCCGGCCTCCCGGATAGAGGCGGATAGTCACGTCGCGCAGCCCGGCGCGGCAGAAAGCCTTATAGGCGCGATCCACGCCTTCACCGTAATCTCCGACAGGATCTTCCGCACCGGACATAAAGTAGACCGGGCGCTCCTTGTTCATCTTGTCGATGTTTTTCTGATCGGTGAGGAATTTGATGCCGCCCATCATATCCCGGTAAAGGCTCACCTTTGCAACGAAGCCGCAGAGCGGATCGGCGATATATTTGTCGACGTTATCGTCGTCGCGGCTGAGCCAGTCGAAATCGGTGCGCTTCTCCGGGATGCGCTTGTTGTAGGAGCCGAAAGCCATGTCGTTCAGGCCCTGCCCGTCCGCCGCAGCACCGCGCAGCTTCGTCAGCAGGTTTGCGGCCGTGTAACCGGCGAGAACGAGAGCTTTGCCCTGGTGCCCGGTGCCGCTGAGGATGGCGGCGTCATACTTGTCCGGGTGAAGGATCAGATACGTACGGGTCAGGAAGCTGCCCATGCTGTGCCCAAAGAAGACGTAGGGGATGTCGGGATACTCCGCGTGCATGGTATCACGCAGCTTGTCCATGTCCTTCACGACGTAAGCCCAGCCGTCCTTGATCGCGAATATGCCCTGCTCGGAGGGGCTTGAGATGGACTTGCCGTGTCCGAGATGGTCATTGCCGACGGCGACGAAGCCGTTTTCCGCGAGGAAAGCCATAAAATCGTCGTACCGCTCAATGTGTTCGGCGATGCCGTGGGCGATCTGCACGACGGCCCGCGGTTTGCCCTCTGGTACGCATTTGCGCGCACGGATGCGGTTTTGGCCAGTGCTCGATTCAAAATAGAAATCTTCAAAACTTGGCATGGAAATATCCCCCTTCTTATGTTATGATACGCACATACTGGTTATGATTTTACACGCAGCGCGCCTTTTCGTCAACAAGAAGCGCGGCGTTTTCAGCATAGGAGGCTGCAGCTATGAAGATCTGTATCAAATACTTCGATCCGGAGATCGTACCGCTTGAGAAGATCGCCAAGGGGGACTGGGTCGATCTGCGCGCAGCGGAAGACGTGGAAATGAAGGCGGGCAGCTTTCGCTTGATCCGCCTCGGCGTCGGCATGATCCTGCCGGACGGGTACGAGGCGCACGTTGCGCCGCGCAGCAGCACATTCAAAAACTTCGGCATCATCCAGACCAACAGCCCGGGTGTGATCGACAACTCCTATTCCGGCGAGGAGGACGAATGGCGCATGCCGGCCTATGCGCTGCGGGATACGGTGATCCGTAAGAACGACAGGATATGTCAGTTTCGAATCGTGGAGAAGCAGCCTGCGCTGACGTTTGAGATCGTCGAGCACCTCAACGACGAGAGCCGCGGCGGCTTCGGCTCGACCGGGACAAAATAAAAGCTGCCGCCCGCAAAGGGCGGCAGCCGTTATATGCGCAGGACTCAGCTAACGATATCGCGCGTGTCGCGGGCGATAACGAGTTCCTCGTTCGTGGGAATGACGAAGACCTTGACTTTGGAATCGGGCGTGGAGATCATCACGTCCTCGCCGCGCTTGGAATTTGCGGCCTCGTCGATGGTCACGCCGAGGTAACCGAAGTAGGACGCGATGGCGGCGCGGGAGGACTTGCTGTTCTCACCGACGCCCGCAGTGAACACGATCGCATCGACGCCGTTCATGGCGGCGACGTAGGAACCGGCGACCTTGGCGACCCAGTAATGGAACATGTCAAGCGCGAGCGCGGCGCGGTCGTTGCCTTCGGAGGCGGCAGCGTCAAGATCGCGGAAGTCGGAGGAAACGCCGGAAACGCCCAGCACGCCGGACTTCTTGTTGAGGATGTTCAGCATCTCGTCGATGCTGTAGCCGTATTTGTTCATCAGGAACTGGATCACGCCCGCGTCGAGATCACCGCAGCGGGTGCCCATCGGCAGACCGACCAGAGGCGTGAAGCCCATGGAAGTGTCGACACACTTACCGCCGTCGATCGCGGCGATGGAGGAGCCGTTGCCCATGTGGCAGGAGATGATCTTCAATTCCTCAATGGGCTTGCCCATGAGCTCTGCGCAGCGAGAGGAAACGTAGCGGTGCGAGGTACCGTGAAAGCCGTAGCGGCGGATGCCGTCGTTCTCGTAGTATTCATAGGGGACCGCGTACATATAGGCCTTGCCGGGCATGGTCTGATGGAAAGCGGTGTCGAAGACGGCGACCATGGGCACGTCGCCCATGACGGCCTTGCAGGCGTTGATGCCGGTGATGTTGGCGGGGTTGTGCAGCGGTGCGAACGGCGTGCACTCCTCGATTGCGGCCATAACGGCATCGTCGATCTTCACGGAGCTTGCGAACTTCTCGCCGCCGTGGACCACGCGGTGACCTACAGCGTCGATCTCGCTCATGGAGGCGACCACGCCGTAATCGGCGCTGGTCAGCTTGTCGATGACCGCGGCGATCGCCTCGGCGTGCGTGGGCAGGGGAAGGTCCTCATCATAGACCGGCTTGCCGCCGACGAGGGGGCTGTGCTTGAGGTGACCGTCGATCCCGATGCGCTCGCAGAGGCCTTTGGCCATGACCTGCTCGGTCTCCATGTCGATCAGCTGATATTTGAGGGAAGAGCTGCCTGCGTTGATAACGAGAATTTTCATGGATCTGTTTCCTTTCTATTGTAAATGTAGCAAAAGTTAGATAAAATACCAACATATCTATTGTAATACAAATACTGAAAAACGCAAGTGTTTTTTCCTCAACAGACTTTGCCGGAAAGGGGAGAGCGACATGCCGCATGTGGGCGTTATCGGTGAATACAATCCCTTCCATAACGGTCACGCTTACCACCTCGCAAGCTGCAGAGAGCTTGCCGGACCGGACAGCGCAGTGATCTGTGTGATGTCGGGCGATTTCGTGCAGCGCGGTGAGACGGCCGTGTACTCCAAATTTGCCCGCGCGGAGGCGGCCTGCCGGTGCGGAGCAGATCTCGTCATCGAACTTCCGGCGCGCTGGTCGCTCTCCTCAGCGGAGGGCTTCGCCCGCGGAGGCGTTTCTCTTCTGCAGCGGCTCGGCGCTTCAGTCCTCTGCTTCGGGAGCGAGAGCGGCGATACGGAGCGCTTGATGCGCGTCGCCGCGCTTCTCGCCGGAAGCGAGATCTATGAGGAGATCCGCAGAACGCTTGCCGCATCCGGGGACCTTTCCTTTGCAAGAGCGCGGCTGCTGGCGGTGCGGGCGCAGCTCGGCGAAGACGCTGAACTGCTCGCATCTCCGAACGATATCCTTGCCGTGGAGTATTGCAAAGCGATCCTTTCCCACGGCGCGCAGATGGTTCCGTACGCGATCCCGCGCAGAGGTGCCGGGCACGACGAAGCTGACGGAGCTCCGGGCTTCCGTTCAGCGTCGGCAATCCGCGCCATGCTCAGAAGAGGAGAAGATGTACGCGGCGAGCTCCCGGCAGAGGCTGCCGCCGTCTATGAGAGAGAGACACGCAATGGGAGACGGCTGAGCGAGGATGTGCTGGAGACGGCGGCGCTCTCCAGACTGCGCATGTATGATGCCGCGTATTTCTCCGCACTCCCTGACGCGGGGGATGGTCTCGGCCTGCGGATCTATCGCGCCGTGCGCGAGGCCAGCGACCTGCAGGAGATCGTTGAGACAGCCAAAACGAAACGCTATCCGACTGCCCGAATCCGGCGCATCCTGCTCCGGGCGAGCCTGGATCTCTGTGCGGAGGCGCCCTGCGCACTGCCGCCCTACGCACGAGTCCTTGCGGCGAACGCGCGGGGCAGGGCGCATCTCGCTTCTATACGGGAGACGGAAGCGCTCCCGCTCGTGACAAAGCCTGCGTCCGTACACAAGCTATCCGTACCGTGTCAGGCAGTTTTTCGCGAAACGGCGCTGGCACATGACTTCTATACGCTGTGTTTTGCGGATAAGAAAGCGCGAACGGCGGGGGAGGACTGGAAAACCGGACCGGCTATTGTCTGAATAATGAGAAACACCTCAAAATCGCTCCATTATTTAGGCAAAATCACCAATTGCAATTTCGACGCTTATCGTTCATAATGAAAACAACGCCGCAGAAAAACAAGTGTCCGCAAAATGCGGACACAGACAGCGGTAAAATTGAGGAGGAATCATAATGAAAAAGGTTTTAGCTCTCGCTTTGGCATTGATCATGGTCTTTGCTCTTTGCGCCTGCGGCAGCTCCAGCAGCTCTGCACCCGCGGCTTCCAGCAGCACGGCCAGCAGCTCCGGCGACGCAAATCCCGTTGTGAAGATCGGCGTGTTCGAGCCGCAGTCCGGTGACAACGGCGCAGGCGGCAAGCAGGAAGTCCTGGGCATGCAGTATGCCAACGTCCTCACCCCGACCGTTGAGATCGGCGGCCAGGTCTACGACGTTGAGCTCGTATACGCGGACAACGCTTCTTCCAACGACAAGGCGCCCACCGCTGCGCAGACTCTGATCTCCAGCGGCGTTTCCCTGGTCCTCGGCTCCTACGGCTCCGGCGTCTCCATCGCGGCCGGCGATACGTTTGCTTCTGCCGGTGTTCCCGCGATCGGCGTCACCTGCACCAACCCGCAGGTCACTTCTGACTGCGACGTGTACTTCCGCATCTGCTTCCTCGATCCGTTCCAGGGCACGGTTCTCGCAAACTTTGCCAAGAATGAGCTCGGCGCCACCAAGGCTTACTGCCTGGCCAAGCAGGGCGACGACTACTCCGGCGGTCTCTGCAATTACTTCATCGAGGCCTTCGGCGCGGACAACTGCGTATACGAGCAGTTCCCGGAAGGCACTTCCGACTACTCCACCTACATCACCAACGCCCAGAACCAGGAGTGCGACGTGTTCTTCTCTCCTGTGTCCACTGAGGCTGCCGCTCAGATCATCGCCAAGGCCGATACCCAGGCGCTGGGTATGCCCATCCTCGCCGGCGATACCTGGGACTCCAACGTCATTCTGAACGCCGCCAAGGGCACGGACGTCAACATCTGCGTGACCACCTTCTATCAGGAGGGCGCTGATGCCGAGTTTGACGCCGGCATCAAGGAATGGATCAACGGCGATGCCACCGCGCTTGCCAATAATGGCGGCAACGACGAGCTGGCTGCCGTTACGGTCATGGGCTTTGACGCTTACTACGTCGCCCTCGAGGCTCTGAAGGCCGCCGGCTCCACGGATCCTGCCGACGTTCTGGCCGTTCTGCCCAGCGTTACCTATAACGGCGTGACCGGCGCCATCGCCTTTGATGATATCGGCGATGCGCTGCGTGACAGCGCCTTCGTCAAGGAGTGCAACACCGAGACCGGTGTTTGGGACTTCGTGACCGTCGCCACTGTCGGCTGATCAGCGACAACTGGCAATACCTGTGCTGGCGGGAGCCTACGCTCCCGCCAGCTAATGCGTTTTTTCCAGCATTCCCCTGATACGAAGAAAAGGGAGGAACCCCTATGAGTTTAGTAAGAACCGTCCTGCCGTATATCATTTCCGGTATATCGGTGGGCGGCCAGTACGCTCTGATCGCGATCGGGTATACCATGGTCTACGGTATCCTGCGCCTGATCAACTTCGCCCACGGCGACGTTTTCATGGTCGCAGGCCTTATGATGGTCTATTTGACGGCGTCTCTGCCGCTTTACATATCGATCCCTCTCATGATCATTCTGACGGTCCTTATCGGCTTCACCATCGAGCGCGTGGCCTATAAGCCGCTGCGTACGGCGCCGAGAATGTCTGTCATGATCTCCGCCATCGGCGTGAGTTATCTGCTGCAGAACCTCGCGCTGTACATCACGGGCGGTCTGAACAAGAACTATCCTGCGATCCCCTGGATCTCCGACCGCATCACCGTCCTCGGAATGGAGACGACCCGCGTGACCGTGATCACGCCGTTTCTGACGATCCTGCTCGTCGTGGCGCTGGTCTTTCTGATCAACCACACCAAGATCGGCATGGCGATGCGCGCCGTTTCCGTCGATTTTGAGACATCCCAGCTCATGGGCATCAAGATCAACAACGTTATTTCCGCGACCTTTATCATCGGCACCTTCCTGGCGGCGGTCGGGTCCGTGCTGTACTTTACGAACTATCCCGGCGTCGTACCCACATCCGGCGCCATGCCAGGCCTCAAGGCTTTCGTTGCCGCCGTGTTCGGCGGCATCGGCTCGATCCCCGGCGCCGTGATCGGCGCGTTCATCATCGGCATCTGTGAGAGTATCATCAAGGGCCTGGATACGATCCTGATCGTCAACGGCGCGATCACCGAGCAGATCGGCTTGGCCACGTTTTCCGACGCCTTTACGTTTATCCTGCTCATCGTCATTCTCGTCTTCAAGCCCACCGGCCTGTTCGGTGAGAAGACCACGGACAAGGTTTGAGAGGGGAGGAGCGATATGATAGAGAACAAAAACCGTAAGAGCGCGTGGATCGCGTTCGTTATCGTCCTGCTCTTCCTGGCGCTGGTCATCGTCCTGGACCAGATCATCAAGCCGACCGACAAGATGTACATGCTGCTGACGGTGCTGCAGAAGGGCTCCGTTTACGCTTTGGCAGCCGTTTCCATGAACCTGCTCAACGGTTACACGGGTCTGTTTTCGCTCGGTCACGCGGGGTTCATGCTGATCGGCGCGTATACCTATGCGATTTTTACCATCCCTTCCACCGCGCGCGATACCGTTTATCAATATTATGACGCGGCGATCCGCATCTCCTTCCCGGAGATCTTCAGCGGTGCGCTGGGGGGCTTTGGCACGGTGCTTGGCGTCGCTCTGGCGGTGATCCTCGCCGGGCTGATGGCGGCTCTGCTGGCCTATCTGATCGGCCTGCCCGTGCTGCGGCTGAAGTCTGACTATCTGGCGATCGCGACGCTGGGCTTTGCCGAGATCATCCGCGCCGTGTTCCAGTGGAGCAAGCTTGGCCCCGTGACCAACGGCTCCAACCTGCTCAAGAGCTTCGCGCGCACCAGCACCTTCAAGCTGAATCTCGGCGGCTCGACTGTGAGCTTGTCGACCTTTGTGCCGGTTTTGATCGCAACGATCTCCATCACGGTGATCGTGCTGATCGTCAATTCCACTTACGGCCGCGCCTTCAAGGCGATCCGCGACGACGAGGTCGCGGCGGAAGCCATGGGGATAAACCTCGCAAAGCACAAGATGATCTCCTTCGTGACGAGTTCCTTCTTCGCGGGCGTCGCAGGCGCGACGATGGCGATGGTCCTCTCGATCGCCCAGGCCAACAACTTCAAGTCCGCCATGACGTATGAGATCCTGCTCATGGTCGTGCTAGGCGGCATCGGCTCCATCTCCGGCTCGGTCATCGGCGCGATGCTCTTCATCTCCGCCTCTGAGTGGTGGCTCCGCGGTCTGGACTCCGGCAGCTTTCTCGGCATCAACGCACCGGGCGTATTTCGAAACGGATTCCGTCTCGTCGTCTTCTCCGTCGCGATTATGATCGTCGTGCTCTTCTTCCGGAAAGGCATCATGGGCGAAAAGGAGCTGCCTGATCTGTTCAGAAAACGGAAGAAGGCTCCGGTAAAGGAGGCTGCGGAATGAGCGAAGAGAGAAAGCAGGTCCTGAAGGTAGAAAACGTTACGATGCAGTTCGGTGGCGTCGTGGCTGTCAACGACCTGAATCTTGAAGTGAACGAGGGCGAGATCGTCGCGATCATCGGCCCCAACGGTGCGGGCAAGACCACGGCCTTCAACGTGATCACCGGCGTCTACGCGCCGACGAACGGCCGCGTGTATTTTGACGGCAAATGCATCGTCGAGAATTTCCCGCACGGTAAGATGAAAAAGCTCTATAAGGGCGAGAACGCCGGTGCATACAGTCACGCGACGGAGCCCACGCCCGATGCGCTGACGAAGATGGGCATGGCACGCACCTTCCAGAACATCCGTCTCTGGAAGAGCATGACGGTGTTTGACAATGTCCTGATCGCCAAGCATCTCAAGCGTACGAGCAACCTTTTCAGCGCGGCCTTCCGCGGAAACAGGAAGGAAGAGCAGGCACAGCGCGAGGAAGTGCTCAAGCTGCTGGAGATCGTGGGGCTCACGGACGTCAAGGACGAGCTTGCGACCTCTCTGCCGTATGGCAAGCAGCGCAGGCTGGAGATCGCCCGCGCGCTGGCCACGCAGCCGAAGCTCCTTCTTCTGGACGAGCCGGCTGCCGGCATGAACCCGCAGGAGACGCAGGAGCTCACGCATTTCATCGGTGAGATCCGTGATCAGTTCGGCGTGACGATCCTTCTGATCGAACACCACATGGATCTCGTCATGGACATTTCCGACCGAATCTACGTGCTGGACTTCGGCAAGCTGATCGCACAGGGCGTCCCGGCTGAGATCCAGAGCAACGAGAAGGTCATCGACGCATATTTGGGGGTGGTTGACGATGCTGAAAATCCATGACCTGCACGTGTCTTACGGCGGCATCAAGGCACTCCGCGGTATCGACCTTGAGGTGCCGGACGGCAAGATCGTGACGCTGATCGGCGCAAACGGCGCGGGCAAATCCACGACGCTGCGCACGATCACGGGCCTCGTGAAGGCGGAGAGCGGCTCCATCCAATATGACGGCGTCGAGCTCCTCGGCCAGCCGATCTACAAGATCCTGGAGCTTGGCATCGCGATGGTGCCGGAGGGGCGGCGCGTATTCGCCAACCTGACTGTGCTGGAGAACTTGAAGATCGGTGCATATCTGCGCAAGGACAAGGCGGAGATCGAGCAGGATCTGAGATGGGTCTATTCGCTCTTCCCGCGTCTGGAAGAGCGCGCGTGGCAGGTGGCGGGCACGCTCTCCGGCGGCGAGCAGCAAATGCTTGCGGTCGGCCGCGCACTGATGAGCAGGCCCAAGCTCATGATGATGGACGAGCCGTCCCTGGGCCTGGCTCCGCTGGTCGTAAAAGGGATCTTCGAGATCATCAAGGAGATCAATCGCCAGGGCGTTACCGTGCTGCTGATCGAGCAGAACGCCAATATGGCACTGAAGACTGCGGATATCGGCTATGTTCTTGAGACCGGACAGATCACACTCACGGGCTCCGGCAAGGAGCTTCTGAACAATGAGGCGGTCAAAAAAGCCTATCTCGGCGAATAACGAACAGGACCGGCGCTGCGCATCGCGGCGTCGGTTTTGTGTTTACATCTTATCAGCCTCGTGGTAAAATACACAGGATCAAGCGACGGAGTGCCTGCCATGTTCGAAAAACTGAAACAGATCAAAAACCAATATGAGGAGCTCTGCAGACGAATGGAAGAGCCGGAGACGTATTCAGACCCCGCTCGATATCAGAAGTGCGAACGGGAAGCGAGGGAGCTCGCACCGCTGGCCGAGGCGTACGTTGCCTACGAGACCGCAGGAGCGCGGCTGTCTTCGGCGCGCGAAATGCTCGACGACCCGGAGCTGCGCGAGCTCGCGCAGGAGGAGTACCGGGAAGCAAAAGCGGAGCTCGCGCATTTGGAGAACGAGATCCGTCTGCTGCTCCTGCCCAAAGATCCGAACGACGGGAAGAATGTGATCGTTGAGATCCGCGGAGGCGTCGGCGGCGAGGAGGGAATGCTCTTCGCTGCGGATCTGTTCCGCATGTATACCATGTACGCCGAGTCCAGAGGCTGGAAGATCGACGTGGCGAATCTCAGTGAGACGGAGCTCGGCGGAATCAAAGAGATCAGCTTCGTGGTCGAAGGTGCGGGTGCATATTCGCGGCTTAAATTCGAGGCCGGGGGCCACCGCGTTCAGCGTGTTCCGATCACGGAGTCCGGCGGCAGGATCCACACCTCCGCGGCGACGGTCGCCGTTCTGCCGGAGATCGGCGAGGTGGATTTCAAGCTGGATCCGGGCGATCTCAAGATCGATACCTATCGTTCCTCGGGGGCGGGCGGGCAGCACGTCAACAAGACGGAGAGCGCGATCCGCATCACGCACCTGCCTACGGGGCTCGTCGTCGAATGTCAGGACGAGCGCAGCCAATATAAAAACAAGGACAGGGCTATGCAGATCCTGCGCGCCAAGCTGTACGAGAGGGAGCAGGCGAAGCAGAACGCCGCGGTCGCGGCCGAGCGCAAGAGTCAGATCGGCTCAGGTGACCGCAGCGAACGGGTCCGAACCTATAATTACCCGCAAAACCGCGTGACAGATCACAGGCTGAGCGGAGACAACAAGAATTTCAATCTTTCCGCGATCATCAACGGCGAACTGGACGAGCTGATCGACGCACTGGTCGCTGCGGATCAGGCGGAAAAGCTGAGTATGCAGGCGGTGGAGACATGAAGACTTGCATCATAAAAGAGGACGTGCGATCTGCAGCGGAGCTCATCAGGAAAGGCAAGCTGGTAGCCGTGCCGACCGAAACGGTCTACGGTCTGGCCGCAAACGGGCTCGACGAAAGCGCCGTGCGGGCTGTCTACGAGATCAAGGGGCGGCCGGAGGCCAAGCCACTCTCGCTGATGGTCCCCGGGCCGGAGGCGATCGCGGCATATACCGCGGACGCGCCGCGCTCCGCGCTGCATCTCGCCGCGCGCTTTTGGCCCGGCCCGCTTACGATCGTGCTCAGAGCCGCCGACGCCGTGCCGGCGATCGTGCGTGCGGGAGGGGATACCGTCGGCCTGCGCTGCCCGGACCATCCGTTGACGCTGGAGGCGCTGCGTCTTGCGGGCGTCCCGTTCGCGGCCCCCTCGGCGAACCCCTCCGGCGAGCCCAGTCCGAAAACGGCGGAAGACGTGCAGCGGTATTTTGATGGGAAGATCCCGGCGATCATCGACGGCGGCCCCTGCGGGATCGGACGCGAGTCCACGATCCTGGATATGAGCAGCGCGCCCTACCGCGTGCTGCGTGAAGGCGCCTTGCCGGAGAACAACATCGCCGAAGCGCTCGCTGACTGCCTCGTGTGCATCGGCATCACCGGCGGTACCGGCTGCGGCAAGACGACTGCGCTGCAGGAGCTTGAGAAACGCGGCGCGCTGATCCTTGACTGTGATGCGATCTATCACGAGCTGCTTGAGCATGACCATGACATGCTCCGCGAGCTGGATGAGAGCTTCCCCGGAACGGTGGTCGATGGGAAGCTTGAGCGAAAGTCCCTGGGAGCGGTGGTGTTTTCCGACCCGCAGGCACTGGCGCTGCTCAACCGCATCACCCACCATTACGTCGGCATCGCCGTGCAGAAGCGGATGGAGGATTGGGCCATGCGCGGCGGCGCGCTCGTCGCGATCGATGCGATCGAGCTGATCGGGAGCGGCCTTGCCGCACGCTGCCGTGCGACCGTCGGAATCATTGCCGATGAGGAAGTGCGCGCCGCGCGCATCATGGCGCGCGACGGTATCAGCAGGGAATACGCGCTGCTGCGTATCCGGGCACAGAAGCCGGACCAGTATTTCAAGGACAACTGCGACTACGTTTTGGAAAACAACGGGGACCGATCGGCCTTTACCGGGCGGTTCAACCGTATGATAAAGGAGATTTTGAACAATGGATGATCTGAGAAGCAAGCTCTTTTATGAGCAGAAAAACGGATACGACCTCATCGACACGGCGGTGCGTCTGGAAGTCGAGCGTTACGCAAAGGAGTACATGGCGTTCCTCAATGACTCACGCACGGAGCGCGAGGCAGTTGAGAACGCGGTGCGCCTGGCAGAGGAGAGGGGCTTCGTGCCGTTCGTTCCGGGCATGGAGCTCGTGCCCGGCATGAAGGTCTATAAGAACAATCGCGGCAAGGCGCTGCTGCTGGCGGTGATCGGGAAGCGCTCGCTCTCGGAGGGCAGCGTGATTGCCGGGGCGCATGTGGACTCTCCGCGCCTTGATCTAAAGCAGGTCACGATGTACGAGTCTGACGAGATGTGCTATTTTAAGACGCACTATTACGGCGGCATCAAGAAATACCAGTGGGTCACGATCCCGCTGGAGCTGCACGGCGTCGTCGCGCTGAAAAACGGAGAAGTCGTCAAGGTGACCATCGGCCGTGAGCCCGACGAGCCCAAATTCGTGATCACGGATCTCCTGCCGCACCTCGCGCAGGACCAGATGAAAAAGACCATGGCGGAGGGGATCACCGGCGAGGGGCTCAACATCCTGATCGGGAGCACGCCGTACGCCGATGACGGCAAGGATCGTGTCAAGCTCGCCGTGATGAGCCTGCTCAACGACCTGTATGGGATCACGGAGGAGGACTTCCTCTCCGCAGAGCTGACGGCCGTTCCCGCTTTCGACGTCTGCGAGATCGGGCTGGACCGCTCTTTGATCGGCGGCTACGGGCACGACGACAGGGTCTGCGCCTATGCGGAGCTGAAGGCGATTTTTGACGTGGAGGCGCCTGAGAAGACCTGCGTGTGCATCCTTGCCGACAAAGAAGAGACCGGGTCTGATGGCGTCACCGGCATGCAGAGCGCGGCGTTTGATTGCTTTATGGAGGATCTTTGCGCGGCGCAGGGGGTAGAGGTCAGACGCTGCCTGGAAAAGAGCTTTTGCCTCTCCGCGGACGTTACCAACGCGTTCGACCCCGTCTATCCCGAGGTCTCGGAGAAGCGGAGCGAATCCAAGGTCAACTACGGCATGGCGATCTGCAAGTTTACCGGCGCGCGCGGCAAGTCCGGCACGAGCGACGCTTCGGCTGAGATCGTGGCCTACCTGCGCGGTCTGTTTGAAAAGGCGGGCGTCGTGTGGCAGATGGCAGAGCTCGGCAAGGTCGACCAGGGTGGCGGCGGCACCATCGCCAAGTTTATGGCCAACCGCAATATCGACACGATCGACGCGGGGGTTCCCGTGCTCAGCATGCACGCACCCTTCGAAGTGGTCGCCAAGTTCGACTGCTACATGACGTACAAGGGCGTGCTTGCGGCCTATCAGGACAAATAAGGATACGACCCGGCGCCGGCGCGCCGGGTTTTTCCCTGCGCTTTCGGGCAAACTATGCGCGAGGTGAGCGTATGGAAGAGATCCGGGAGCTTGGCAGCAGCAGAGAAGGCAGCATCCATTGTCTGGCCATCATCGGTCAGATCGAAGGTCACCAGCTACTGCCGGAGGACGCGAAAACGACGAAGTACGAGCACGTGCTGCCGCTGCTCGCGGCGATCGAGGAATCGAGTGAGATCGAGGGTCTGCTCATTCTGCTCAATACCATGGGCGGGGACGTGGAGGCCGGGCTCGCGATCGCCGAGCTGATCGCCGGGATGAAGACGCCGACGGTTTCTCTCGTGCTGGGCGGAGGGCACTCGATCGGCGTGCCGCTTGCCGTCGCGGCGGGGCGCAGCATGATCGCGCCGTCTGCGGCGATGACGATCCACCCGGTGCGCATCAACGGCGTCGTGATCGGTGTGCCGCAGACGTATCGGTACTTCTCGCGTATCCAGGACAGGATCGTGCATTTCGTCACGGAGCATTCCGGAATCAGCAGAGAAGAGTACCTCCGCTTGATGAACAACACGGACGAGCTGGCAAACGACGTAGGCAGCGTGCTCCATGGGCAGGAGGCGGTGCAGTGCGGCTTGATCGACCAGACCGGAGGATTGGCCGACGCCCTTGCCTGGCTGCACAAGGAGATCGACGTAAAAGGGGAGCGCTGAGCGTTCCTCTTTTGTTATCCTTTTTTAGCCGATCGGTAATCCTGCCGCACTTGTTTTTGTCATATAAATATGTTAAAATAACATTTACGATTGTCCTGGGGGTTTCTTCAATGAGCATCTGGAATGCTATCCTTCTCGGTCTGGTGCAGGGGATCACGGAGTTTTTGCCGGTCTCCAGCTCCGGTCATCTGTCCATGATCGATAATCTGTTCAAGCTGTCCATGCCTGAAGACGGCCACGTTTTCTTTGACGTGCTGCTCCACCTGGGTACCCTGATTTCCGTTTGCGTCGTCTATTGGGGCGATATCGTTGACATGTTCTACGAGGCGTTGGGTTTTCTAAACCTCGGCCCCCTGGCGGGTACGCGCAAGAGGCGTTATCCCGCTGCGCGCCAGTTTTTGATGATCGTGCTGGCAACGCTGCCGCTGCTGCTCGTCCTGCCGGTCAAGGATCAGCTGGAGAGGCTCTATTACAACAACTATTTTATCGGCGTTGCGCTCGTGCTGACGGGCTGCATGCTGTACGTCTCAGATAAGATGATCGCCGGGCGGAAAACGGGCAGCAGCATGACCGTGCTCGACGCGATCCTGATCGGGCTCTGTCAGTGCGTTGCGACAATCCCCGGCCTTTCCCGCTCGGGGACGACCATTACGGCAGGCATCGCAACGGGACTTCGGAGAGACTATGCCGTCAAGTTTTCTTTTCTGATGTCGATCCCGGCCGTCCTTGGGGCGAATATCCTGAACCTCGTAGACGCGGCGCGTCAAGGGGTGAAGCTGGCAAACGTACCGGCGTATCTGATCGGTATGGCCGTCTCGATGCTCGCGGGAATCGGGGCGATCTCTTTTCTGCGTTACATCGCCGACCGCGGAAGGTTCGGCGGCTTCGCCTATTACTGCTGGGTCGTAGGCGTGCTTTCCATTATTCTGACGATGATTTTCTAAGACAGGAAGAGGACTCTGTTCATGGCACAAAGCAAAACTGCAAGCAAAACGAAAAAACCGTCGACTGCGAAGAAGACGAGTACGGGCAGCACCAAAAAAAAGCAGACGACCAGTTCTACCCGCACGGCCGGAGGGCCGCCGGCAGCGCCTCCGCGGCCGATCCGGCGTGAGCTCACGGGCGTGGTGTTTCTGTTCCTGGCCGTGTTTGTGGTGATCAGCTATTTCAATTCTGAAGGTAAGTTTATCTCCTACTTTTCCAACCTCCTGAAGGGCTTGCTCGGCTGGGGCTTCTGGATCACGGCGCCCGTCTTTCTGATCGCGGCGATCGTGCTCTTTTTCCATCGCGGCAAACCTGTGGCGTACCGGGTCGTTTCGGCGCTCCTGCTTCCCATCTTTTTTGCGGCGATCGCGGATCTGGAGCTGGGAGAGTCTCTGATCGAGAATTTTGATCTGAAATACGCGCTCGGCCGCCTGTTCCAGCGTGGGCTGGAGCTGCGCTCCGGCGGCGTACTGGGCGGCCTGCTGTCGAACGCGCTCAACGCAGCGTTCAGCCGCTACGGCGCGCTTCCGGTGCTCATCGTTGCGTTCATGTTCTTCCTGATCCTCGCGCTGCGCGGCGGCTTCTCGGGGATCTTCAAGGGCGTAAAGAAGCCGGAATTCGTACCCTATGATCCCGCTATGTATGCAGACCCAGAGCCGACTTTGAAGGCCGAGAGAGCCTCCGCCTCCAAGCGCGGCGCCGTCAAGATCGAGCAGATCAGTCGAGACCAATACAGGGTCGACATCCCGCTTGGTGTTGATGACGAGCCGCTCACACTGAGCGGCCCTTCGGCGACGAGCATGGAATACGTCGCGGAGGAGAAAAAACCCAGACGCGCCCGCGTCCGTCAGAAAAAGGAAGAGAAGGTTGAGCCGGTCGTGATCGAACCGACGGCCAACGTGGAGCCGATGCCGGAGAAAGAAGCGGCCGCCCTTGCCGGTGTTGACGTGGTGGACGGCTTCCGGAAGGTGGCGTCGCCTGCAACGCATACGGCGAAGCCAGTAACGGTCACCGCGTCGATCACCGACCCGCCGAAAAAGAAACCGACGAAAGAGGAAGTCGAGGCGGAAGCCCAGGCGGTCGCCGCCGCGGTGGACGCTGCGGGAGAGGGGCAGGAATACGTTTTCCCGCCGCTCAGCCTCCTGCGCAGCAGCACGGTCGGCACGCTCGCTTCCCGCGACGAGGTCATGCTGAACCGCGAGCGTTTGGAGAGCGCGATCCGCAGCTTCGGCATCAACGCAGCGATCGTGAGCGTAACGCGCGGACCAACGGTCACGCGTTATGATATCGAGCTTGAGCAGGGCGTGAAGCTCGCACGCGTGACGAACCTGGCCGGCGATCTCGCACTGGCGTTGGGCGTCGTGAACGTGCGCATCGCGCCGATCCCGGACAAGCGGTCTACCGTCGGCATCGAGGTGCCGAACAAGATCGTCAGCACGGTGTATCTGCGGGATATCCTGGAGTCTTCCCGGTTCATTTCCGCAAAGTCCAAGCTCAGCTTTGCGCTCGGCAAGGACATCGGAGGCGAATGCATCGTCGGCAACATCTCGAAGCTGCCGCACATGCTGATCGCCGGTACCACGGGCTCCGGCAAATCCGTGTGCATGAATTCGCTTATTCTGAGCCTTCTGTACAAGGCCAGGCCCGATGAAGTGCGGCTGATCATGATCGACCCCAAGATGGTCGAGCTCGGCATCTACAACGGCATCCCGCATCTGTACGTGCCCGTGGTCACCGATCCGAAGAAGGCGGCGGGCGCGCTGCAGTGGGCCGTCGTGGAGATGCTCAAGCGCTACCGGCTGTTTTCCGAGGTCGGCGTAAGGGATCTGGAGAACTACAACAAGCACTGTGCGTCGACCGGGGATCAAAAGCTCCCGCAGGTCGTGATCGTGATCGACGAGCTGGCAGATCTGATGATGATCGCTTCCAAGGAGGTCGAGGAGAGTATTTGCCGCGTGGCACAGATGGGCCGTGCGGCCGGCATGCACCTCGTCATCGCCACGCAGCGGCCCTCGGCCGACGTGATCACGGGCCTGATGAAGGCCAACATCCCGTCGCGCATCGCTTTCGCAGTGTCGTCGGCGATGGAGAGCCGCATCATTCTGGATCAGAGCGGCGCGGAAAAGCTGATCGGCATGGGGGACATGCTCTTCTTCCCGCTCGGCAGCGGAAAGCCGATCCGTATCCAGGGCGCGTTCGTATCGGACGAGGAACGCGAGGACGTGATCCAGTTCATCAAGGAAAACTCCGGTGAGACGGTGCAGAACGACGAGATCGTCGCGGCAATGAACAAAGCGGCGGAGGATAAGGGCAGCTCCGATGGCGGCAAGAGCGCCAAGGAGGAAGAGATTGCCGGCGGTTACGACGAGATGCTGCCGCAGGCCGTCGAGGTCGTGCTGGAGATGGGGGCGTGCTCGGTCTCCATGCTGCAGCGCCGGGTAAAGCTCGGCTATTCCCGCGCCGCGCGCATCGTCGACCAAATGGAGGAATTGGGGATCGTAGGCCCCTATGAGGGCGCCAAGCCCCGCCAGGTGGTCATCGATCGGGCGGGCTGGCACGCGATCCAGGTGCGGCTCGGCCTTGCCGAGGACGACGATCTTGCGCTCGCAGCACAGATGAACGACGAAGGCTACGACACGGAAACAGATGAATAAAGGAACAAAAGGGCGTTCACAGCGCCCTTTTGCGGTATCGTACGATGTATGCATTTACAGGGGAGATGTCCCGCCAAGAAGTGAATAAGATCGGTGTGCTGGGCCTGGCGCACATAGGCGACGCCGTTTATGAACTGCTGACGCGCTCTATGCTTTGCCGGGACGGCCATTCTGCGGCCACTGAGCTGCACCGACTGACGGTATCATACGTCAACGCCTCTGCTCAGGCGAAGGCAGTACAGCGCATCCTGCCGTTTCTCACGGAGGAGGAGCTCTCGCTCTACAAGCGTGGCCGCAACGCGCACGTGAACTCCGTGCCGCATCATGCGACTGTCGCGGATTATCACGCCGCGACTGGCCTGGAGGCGCTATTCGGCTGGCTTTACCTTTTGGGTCGGCGGGCGAGGATCGAGGAGCTGTACGCCGCGATCATGGAGGGAGACTGAGTATGCCGCTTGACGCTATCAGCATCTCTGCGCTGGCTTGCGAGCTGAGGGAGAAGATCCTGAACGGGCGCATCGACAAGGTGCAGCAGCCGGAGCGGGATATGCTGCTCTTTTCCCTTCGTGTCAACGGAGAGAACCTCCGCCTGCTGATCGCTGCAGGGTCTGGCAATGCGAGAGTACACGTCACGCAGTCTTCATTTGAAAACCCGGCGGAGCCGCCGATGTTCTGCATGCTGCTGCGCAAGTATCTTGTCGGTGCGCGCATCGTGTCCGTGGAGCAGCCCGACAACGAGCGCATGCTGGTCCTTGGGCTGGACTGCCGCGACGAGCTTGGGCTTGCCTCCCATAAGCGGCTGATGATCGAAATGATCGGCCGCAGCAGCAATGCGATCCTGGTCGGTGACGACGGGATCATCGTTGACTGCCTGCGGCGAGTGGACTTCGCAGGCGATCCGCTGCGGCGTCTGCTGCCCGGTATGCTCTACCGCCTGCCGCCAAAACAGGCCAAGCCGGACTTTATGGCGCTCACGCCGGAGGTGCGCAGCGCGCTCGCCGCGTCCTGCGATGCGGAACAGCCGATCGATAAGTGGCTGCTCGCGACCTTTTCGGGGCTCTCGCCTCTGATCTGCCGGGAGCTTGCTTATCGCTGCGGCGGGGACATTGGCTGCCTGCCTTTGCAAATGGAGGCGCTGTATGACAGCGTGACGGAAGGCGACCTGCGGCCGTACATGCTCGTGCAGGACGGCAAGCCGCTGGATTACAGCTTCCTTGCGATCCGCCAATACGGCGAGAAGGCCGTTCTGGAGCGTTTTGAGAGCTTCTCCGCGCTTTTGGATGCTTTCTATACCCGCCGGGACCATCTGGAGCAGCAGCGCCGCAGAAGCCACGAATTGCAGCGCAGCGTGAAGACGGCAAGAGACCGGATCGCCCGGAAGCTCTCGAGTCAGCGAGAGGAGCTCAAACGCACGGAGGAGCGCGAGGCGGTCCGCCGGAGGGCGGAGCTGGTCACGGCTAATCTTTACCGGCTGAAGAAAGGCGACCGTGTCCTGACTTGCGAGGATTATTACGAGCCGGACTGTCCGCAGATCCGCATCGAGCTCGACCCGCTCAAGACCCCGCAGCAAAACGCGGCCGCGCTCTTTAAAGAGTACAACAAGCTGAAGGCCGCACAGAAGCACCTGACCGTGCTTGTCGAGCAGGCGGAACAGCAGCTCGATTATCTCAACAGCGTGCTGGACGTGATCTCCCGGGCGGAGACTGAGAAGGATCTGGGGGATATCCGCCGGGAACTCACGGAGACCGGGTATCTGCGCGGACAGAAAAACGCGAAACCTACCAGAGGAAAAGCGCAGGGGCCGTACCGCTTCCTCTCAGACGACGGGCTGGAGATCCTCGCGGGGCGCAGCAACCTGCAAAACGACGAGCTCACGTTGAAAACCGCCCGGAGGACGGATTATTGGCTGCACGTGCAGAAACTGCACGGAAGCCACGTCATCATCCGCTGTGACGGGCTCGAGCCTCCGGAGCGGACGCTTCTGCAGGCGGCTTCGATCGCCGTTTACTACTCGCAGGGAAGAGACGGCGGCAAGATCCCGGTCGACTATACGATGGTGCGCTTCGTGCGAAAGCCTTCCGGCGCACTTCCGGGCAAGGTGATCTATACGGATTACAAGACGGTCGCCGCGCAGAGCGACGAGGATCTGATCCAGAGGCTGAAACGATAAAACGAAGCCGGAGCAGGCAGGTGCCTGCTCCGGCTTCGTCATGACGCTTATGAAAAATGTCTGCGTTTGCCGTCCGCGGGAGGAACGTATCCGAAACGGATCTCCGGGCGGATCTCCTTGAGCCGCTCGTGGATATGATCGACTTCCTCCTCCTTGTTGAAGATGAGATTTGCAAATTCTTTCTCGTCGTGGACGAGGATGAGGCGGTAATAATAATACGCGGGGCTGTCGTCCGGCTGGCATTCGCTGATGCGGGTAAAAGCTCTGTCGATATATTCGTACGGCACGTAATACTTTTTCCCCAGGTCGCGATAGTACAGGCACAGCTTCCCGAGACGCACGCGGCCGACGACTTCCGCGCTGTCGTAGTCTTCTGCGTGCGCGGGATCGTCCACGTATTTTTTGTCGACGCCGCGGAACTTCAGCTTGCCAAATCCGAACACGAATCGTCCCTCTCTTTCTTTTTCAGAAGATCCCAGCGATACCATTTCTTCGGCAAATTGATCGCGATCAGCGTACCGATGATGCCGGCGATCGTCCCGGTGATCAAGCCGCCGAGCACGTCAGACGGGAAGTGCACGACCAGATAGATCCTCGAAATGCCCATCAGCACGCCGAACAAAAGCGCGAGCCAGCTTTTGCGCTTATCACCGAGAATGAACAGGGGGACCATGGCGGCAAAGGCGGCGTTGGTGTGCCCTGAGGGGAAGCTCATGTCGCTTTCCATGTGCTCTCCCATGAGGACCCAAAGCGGATAGAAAATGCTGTTGAGATCCGCGTACGGCCGCGGCCTCGCGATCACAACCTTCAGGAACAGGTTTACGAAAAGGGCACCGATCGCAAGACCCAGACACATAGCCGTGCCGAATCGGCGCGTCTTTTTGAGAAACGTGAGCACGAGCGACAGCAGGATCAGAAAGATCCCGCCCTTGCCCATCAGAGAGATTAACTCCATAAAAGGCGTCAGAAAGCCGCCGCCGGCCTCGTATAGCTTGTGTATGGCCAGCGTTACCCCCTGATCGAATCCTGCGAATGCCGTATTGATCCATTGCGCTGCGGCAGTTAGCTGCATGTGACGATCACCTCACTGTTGTTTGCATCATTGTACCACAACTGTTGAGGCAAAGTCTACCGGAATTTGCATAAACAGGTGCGGGTGACACAAACTACCGGTGAGACGAAAGGAGGTCGGTACGATGAAAAAGAGACTGGTGACGGCCTTAGGGCTTCTGCTGGCTTTGAGCTGGCTCCCGCCGCAGAGCGTGTATGCGGATGAGACGGGCGGCCGTCCGGTCGCGGAGAACCTGGAATTGCGCACCTACAGCGGCGTAACGGTCGGCGGTACGCTCTCCGGATTTGATCCCGACGGCGCTCCGCTCCGTTTTGAGATCACGACGGGCCCTGTGAAAGGCGAGATCGAACTTTGCGAGGACGGCAGCTTTCTCTACACGCCGCAAGAGAACAAGCGCGGACGGGATTACTTCGGCTACAAAGCGATCGACCCGGAGGGCAATCTCTCACAGGAAGCGACGGTGATCATTCAGATCCTCAGACAGAAGCATGCCTTCCGCTATGCGGACATGAGCGGGCGGAGCGATGAATACGCGGCGACAGCCTTGTCCGAGCTCGGTCTTTTTACGGGCCGCCAGATCTGCGGGCAGTATTGCTTTGAGCCAGACTCGCAGGTCACAAGAGGAGAGTTTATCAGCATGTGTATGATGCTGACAGGCAAGCCTCTGCTCACGGGCATCTGCCGGACGGGATATGAGGACGATGAGGCGATCCCTGCCTGGCAGAAGGCCTATGCGCGCACGGCGGCGCTGCAGGGTGTTTACAACGGGGCGAAAACAGCGGCGGGCTCCGTGTTCCTTGGCGATGAGGCGCTCAGCTACGCCGAGGCGGTGCTCCTTTTGGACAGTGCACTGCACCTGGAAAACGTAAGCTATCTCGACGGCTTTGAAGAAATGGATCCGGGGCTCGCGCAGGCCTGTGCGAACCTGAACGCAAACGGCGTGATCCGGGAAAGAAGCACAGCAGGGAGACTTCTCAACAGGTCGGACGCGGCGAGGATGCTGACGGCCGCCGCCGATCTTCTGGATAAACGATAAGAAACGATCCCCTCCGTCTTTTTCAGAAGGAGGGGATCAAGTGCGTAATACAAAGCTCAGAGCAGACCGCACAGGTATTTGAGGCGCAGCTTGCCGATGAGATCGAGCTTTTGATAGAGCGCAGACAGCAGCGTGTCCAGCGCGGCTTCACAGTCCGAGCGCTCCGCTTCCGTGATCTCATGCTGGCTGAACGCAGCTCTTTCGGCACAGTTTCGGATCACCGCGGGCATGGCGGCTCCAAAGCGCTCTACGCGGACGGCCGATCGATAGATCGCGACGACTGCCTTTTTCCGGTCTGCCTGTCGATAGGAACGCCTGAGGAGCACGCGTGCGGCCCGATGCCAGAGCGGCAGCGCAGACACGATCAGCACGGCCGGTAAGATCCGGAGCAAAGTGGGCCACACGCTGCGGCGGGGAGAGGTAGCGCTCTCGCCCGCCTCCTGCGCTTCATCGGTGACGACGCCGACGGGCAAAGACGTTTGACCCGGGCTTTTAGGGGCGGACGGTTCACCCTCCGGTTCGGCAGGCTGCGGCGCCGCAGACTCCTCTTCGGACGGGGCGGAAGGCTCTTCGGCGGCAGCTTCACCGAGAGCGCCTGCGCCGCCGCTGCCCGTGACTTCCACAGGCAGCCAGCCGAGACCGTCCTGGTACACCTCAACCCAGGCGTGAGCGTCCGCTTCGGTGACCTCGATCTCTGCTCCGCGCTGTGCGTCGAGGAGGTAACCGACCGTGACGCGTGCCGGTATTCCAAGCGTTCGGTACAGCGCGGCGGCGGCAGTGGCGAAGTGAATACAGTAACCGCTGTCTGCCTGCGTCAGAAAGTAGACAGCATAGTCATCGCTCGGGAAGGGCGCGGCAAAAAGATCGTAGGCGACCGTGGACTGTACGAAAGACGCAACGCGTTGGATCAGATCGGGAGCTCCCACGAGGAGTCCTGCGTCCGCACAGATCGTCCGCAACTCGCGCGCCGTGCTGTCCGGCAGGCGCGTATAGTACGCATGCGCGTACTCCCGATACGCTTCTTCTGCCGATCGAGCGGGCGTCGGGACGTGCAGGCTGCTCAGATCCCCGCCGAGCGTCAGATAAGAGAGCTCGTAGCCGGTGAGTCCTGCGGCGGGGACGCTTACGTCCCCGTTTTCAGCTTGGTCCAGGTAATAGGGGCAAGCGAGATAGGGGAGAGGCTGATCTGTGCGAACGGACAGGCGGTGACGCTGAGCGCCCGGCTGCCCTGTGATCGACGCGGCCGCGAATGACAGCGAGCTCTCAGGTGCAGGTTCTTCGGCGAGGCGCCATGCGGTTCCGGTATAGTCGCCGTAGGACAGCATCCGCAGATAAACGGTGCCGTCCGCATCTGCCGTCGCATACAGCACGGTCTTTCCGAGCACGCTCGGATCGAATACACGGGAGAGGTCCAGGTCCATTCCGATCTCGCCCCAGCCGGTCTGAGGCTGCACGACAGAGGGCGCATCGGTGATGAGAGCCGGATCGACCGAGAGGTACTGCACGTGCTCCTCATCCGTATCGGTGAGCTTTTCGCCAAGCCAGCGCGACAGATCAGCAGAGAGGCGGTCAACTCTCTGGCTGCGTGCGATATCTTCTTCGTCGTATCGATAGCGATCCGGAGAATAGATCAGCAGGAGGATGGATAAGAGAAGAGCAGCCGGCAGAAGAACTGCAAAAAAGGATCGCCATGCGGCGCTCTTTTCCAGATAGGCGTTTCCGCTCACGACCAGCAGAGTCAGAAACAGGACGAAGGCAAGCATGGTCAGCGCGGATGGCGAGCCGTTTACCGACAGGCAGGCGCCACTGAGAGGTATCACGCCGAGCAGCGTCAGCGGGACGCGGCCGACGCGCGAAGTAAGAGAGGACGCAAGATAGGCGGCCAGCAGAAATGCGAGAAAGACGAGGACGAGAGCGTGCGACTGGACGGCAGAGGCGTACGCGTAGCTGCTGCCAGGAGCGTATACGTTCTGGTAATAAACGGCTGTGATGCGGTCGAACAGATCCACGAGCTGCACGGAGGGATTTGCGTCGTAAAAACGATAAGCCGCATACAGCGCCAGTGCGGACAGGGGCATCCCGATCAAGATACCGCGGTCATAGCTCGCGGCCAGCCAGACGAAAACACAGAGAAGGAGGATCCACAAAAGCATCGTGCGGTCCACCGAGCAGTGCAGGGTCTGTACGAGCAGGGCAATCTGCGGATAAACGCCGAGCAGGAGCAAAAGGAGATTGGCCGCGCGATTGAGCTGGCGGTTCATATCACGTGCACCTCCCCCGCGGTGATCACGAAGATGCAGCGCGCGTTTGACGCGTCATAGGGGCAAGGCTCCGTCATCGGTACGGATAGGATGCTGCGGAGCGCGTCGACGGTCTCCAGTTCATTTGCGGCGTCATAGAGCGAGTCGGCAACGATGCGGTGGGGGACCTCCAGCGCGCACAGTGAACGCGAGAGCCAGTTGAGCACCTCCAGTCCGCGGTCACCGGCGCCTGCACGTGCCAGCACGAGAAAGACGTCTTTGTTCTCCCGTTCGAGCGGCTCGCGCACGATGACGTCATCGAGCTTGGAGCTGAGCTTCCAGTGTATGCTGTTCACCGTATCGCCCGCGCGGTATTCGCGCAGATCGTGCTCTTCGGAGAAGCCGCCGCCGTACTTCGGTTTGAAACGCGCATAGGATTGCAGCGCCGCCTTTACGTTGAGCGGGTCGTCGGGCGCCTTTGCCTGCGGCAGGACGGTGCAGTACAGGGCCTCGGGATAAGACATGCGAAAGGAAAAAAGACCGAGCAGATCCATGCATTCGACCTTGGTGACGTGACAGCGGAGCGTGCCGCACAGTGCGGTCGGCAGAGAGATCGAAGCCTCGCTGCTGCCGACGTTTCTGAAAACCCGCTTTTCCGTATAGAGCTCCCCGGCGTAGAGGTTTTCGATCTGAAGCCGGAGGCGGACGGCACTTACCGGCATAAAGCGTCTGGTATGGAACCGAAGTCGCAGCGAAGCAGCGGTGTTTTGCTCGCAGTATGGTTCCGCTTCCATTGAGAGACGCATGGAGAGCATAGCGGGCAGAGAGAGCAGGAGCATCAGCAGAGGAACGAAGATAACGGCCGCGAGAAGATAAGGGCCAAACCAGCCGAGATAGCTCAGACGGAAGAGATAGGCCAGGCCGACCGCAAGCAGATAGAGGAGAAAATGGAGCGTCGGCATACTTACTTAATGGCAGGAGCCTTCACAGAAGAAAACAGCTCTGCGAGCGCAGCGCGTTTTGCATCCCCGCTCAGTATATCCTGCTTCCAGATCAGACGGTGCTCGATGCAGTCGTGAAACACGAAACGAATGTCCCGCGGCAGCACGTAATCCCGTCCCTGGATCCACGCCGTGGCCTTGGCCAGAGAGGTCAGCGCGAGAGAGGCGCGGGGGCTTGCCCCCTGCAGGATTCGCGTGTCCGCGCGTGTTTTTTCACAAAGCGTGACGATGTAGTCGATCACTTCGTTCTTGATGTAGATCTGCTCCGCCTCCCGCCGAATCTGCAGCAGACCCTCGCGGTCGACGACCTGCTCCACGCTGTCAGAGCTGACGCCGTTCTGCTTGCGGCGGATCATTTCGATCTCATCCTCGTGCGCGGAATAGCCCATGGAAAGACGCAGCATGAAACGATCCATCTGCGAGTCTGGCAGCATCTGCGTGCCCTTGGCCCCTGTCGGGTTCTGGGTCGCGATCACGACGAAGGGCTGTGGGACCGGATAGGTCTTATTGTCTACCGTTACTTCGCCTTCTTCCATTGCCTGCAGGAGCGCGGACTGGGTGCGGCTCGTAGCGCGGTTGAGCTCGTCCGCCAGAAACAGATTGCAGAGAACGGCTCCCTTTTGATAGTTCATGGCGCCCGTGTTCTTATCGTAGATCGAATAGCCGGTGATGTCGGAGGGCAGCACGTCAGGGGTGAACTGGACGCGTCCGTAGTCGAGCCCCAGCGCGCGGGAGAAGGCCAGAGCAATCGTGGTCTTTCCGACGCCGGGAATGTCCTCGAGCAGGACGTGGCCGCCCGCGAGAAAGGCGAGCATCACTTCCCGCGTTTCACGATGCTTGCCGAGAATGACGCGGTCGACCTGTTCGATGACTTCCGCTGCCTTTTC
>JAFUUR010000192.1 GCA_017477695.1 Oscillospiraceae bacterium
GCCGCCGCGCCCGCGCGCCCCGTGGGCGCTGCTGGCCCTCGTGCTCGCCGCCGCCGGGATCGCGCTGAAGCTGCTGGGTGTCTTTTAGCAAACGGAAAGGAGGCGCGGCCGAACGTCGTTCAGCCGCGCCTCCGTTTTTCATGCGGGAGCGTCTTCCTTGTCCTGCAGCAGCCTGTTGGCGAGGAAGACGCAGCGTCCGTCCTCGTCCGGCCGCACCGTCAACACGTGGGTGAAGGCCCTGTCCGTCGCGTGCTCCACGAAGAGCGCGTCCACGGTCAGCGTGACGGTCCCGTCCCCGCCGTACCGCACCGCCACGACTTCCGGCACCGGCGTCTCGGCCGGGCCGTGCAGGCTTTGGATCGGGACGGGATAGGCCCCCATCCGCTCATCGTACACGGCGCAAGCGCGGATCTCGTCCTGATCGAGATCAAAATAGCGCTGCAGCAGAGTCTCGAAAGCCTCCGCCGGGACCAGCGTGATATCCCGCTGCTCCTCCGTCGGCCACGGATCGTCGTAGTACGAGAGGATGGTGCCCGTCTCGGCCCTGTACAGCGCCGGGAACAGCTCGTTGAGGCTGACGGGCTGCAGCTCTGGCGAGACCCAGTCCGTGGTAAACAGCGTGTGCCCGCGGTAGCCGACCGGCAGCAGCACGCGCTCGGTCCATTCCCGGCATTCCGCGTCGAGCGGCACGAGGCGCAGCATCGTCGTCGGTTCGATATACCCGTCATGGTCGCTCTCCGCAGTATTGTCCGGGATCGCGCAGGTATAGATCAGGTAGCCCTTATCGGTCAGCTTCCACTCGCTCAGCGGATAAGCAAGGTCATAGGTCACGACGGGCTCGCCCTCCTGCCATGCGATGCGGAGCATCCGGCAGAACTCCCCGCCCGCAGCTCTACATAGGCGGGTGTCGATCCAGCCGCCGTCCTCACAGACGCGCACGATCCGGAGCTCGGCTTCCGGCGCGCCGACGCGCATCACCGACTCGACCGCTTCCGGGTTCACGAAGGGATATCTCCCCGCAACGTCGGCCGCGGCGACGCCTCTCTCCCGCAGTGCGTCCAGCACTGCCCGAACGCGGGCGCTTTTCTCGCTCAGGCACGCATCTCTGCAAGCCCGTGCGAGGCTGAGCGCCTCCTCGCGCTGCGCGGTCTCCTCTCGCCCGGGCTCCTGCGCAGCGCAGCCGGCAAGGCGGACGGTCAGCAGCAAAAGAAGCAGGCAAAAGCGTATGTGCTTTTTTCGCAATGCGATCCCCCCTCTCGCTCAACACCCGGGGCGCCGCGCCGCGGTGCTCCGGGTGTTGGTTCCTATGCTCATTCGGCCTCGTCGAAGACGATCTCGGCCTCCTCGTTGTAGAACAGGGAGGAATACTCCTCCAACGTGATGTTCAGGCTGAAGATCTGCCAGGCCGTCGTCTCGCCCACGTAGCGGTAGTGCCAGGGCTCGTACGGGGCGCCCGTCAGCTCCGAGGCCCCTGCGGGATAGCGCTGGATGAAGCCGTAGCGCCACGCGTTGACGCGCAGCCAGCGCCCCGTCCCGGTCTCCGCCTGGCTCTCGTCCAGCGCGGGACTGCCGCGGTCGACGATATCCGCCGCAAGGCCCAGCTCGTGCTCGCTGGTGCCCGGCCTCGCCACGCTCTCTGCCGCGAGGGCTTCCGCCTCGGGCTGTTCCAGCCCGGTGCGCATCAGCTCCTCCACCCGCTCGGTGAAAAGCTGCTCCTGCTCTTCCCGGCTGCGGTAGGCGCTCAGCACGAGAGGATCATAGCCCGCCGCGGCGCAGTCCTCCAGCATCATTTTGAGCTTGGCCGCACAGCTCCTGTCGAGTTTCATCTCCCCGCCGATATCCGTGAGGTGCGGCTTGTAATCCGTATCGTCCAGATAGTTCCAGCGGTTTACGAGCACGGCCGCGCTCTTTTCCTGCCGCTGCGCCTGCCAGCCCTTCAGCCGGGTCCCGACGAAGACCAGCAGCGCCAGCGCCAGAAGCGCCGCCGCATAGCGCAGGAAATGCCCGCGGCGTCTGCCGCCGGACCGTCTCGTTTTTTTCTCGTTCGTCTCTGCCATATCGCCTTTCTCCTGTCCCGGCAATAATGACTATATGATGGCGAAAAGCAAAAAGCTTTTCGCCGCGCCGCTTTGCGGCGCAGCAAAACAGCGGTGCTGTTTTGCCATATATTCCTTGCAATGAGCATCGGGCGAAGGATTCTTTGCATCCTTCACTGCCAAACTTGTCGTTTGGCAGCGAAATCAATCGAAGCCTCGATTGATTTCGCTATCCGATGATCATTATACCGTCATCCACGGTCGCTATCATACCATATTTCAGGCAGAAAAAACAGGCAGATCCGCCGAATTCAGAAAAATTAAGAATTGCTCCAAAAAGAGGGATCCCCGGCGGCGCGCGGGCGCCGCCGGGGATTTCCGTGTCTTATCTTCCGCGCCGCAGCGCTATGTATTCCTCAAGCGTCACGCCCCGCTCGTGGATATCCTTCGCGAAGCGCTCCCCAACGTAGCGGTAGTGCCAGGGCTCGTAGATGATGCCCGTGATCGCCGTCGTGCCGTTCGGGTAGCGGAGGATGAAGCCGTAGCGCCAGGAGTTCTCCATGAGCCACTTCTGGGTCCCCGTGCGCTCCTGCCCCTCGTCGAGGTAGGTGTAATCGTTGTCGATCAGGTCGACCGCGAGACCGAGCTGATGCTCGCTCGTCCCGGGCACCGCCACGGACTCCGCGGCGATCTCCGGCGCCTGCTCCCAGCTGTAGCCCATCCCGACCACACGGCTGAGCTTGTTGTAAAACAGCAGCTCCTGCATCTCCTGCGTGCGGTAGGACGAGCAGATATACGGCCTGTAGCCGGCCTCCTGGCAGTCCGCGATCATGCGCAGCAGCGCATCCTTGCAGCGCACGTCGACCTCCTGGTCCTCGCCGATCTGCCACTCGCCCACCGGCTCGAGTTCCACCGTATAGTCCTCCGGGACCTCGTTCCAGGGGTTCACGAGCAGCAGCAGCTCCAGGTGCAGATCCTCGTAGGCCGCCGCCTTCCGCGCGGGCAGGGACGCGAGCGCGTCCGTATCCAGGCGCAGGGGCGCGGCGCGCGTCTCCTCCGCCGTGAGGACGGCCGTCTCCATCTCCTGCAGAAGGAGCCGCGCCTGCACGGAGCTGCGCGCCGTGCGCGCGAAGCCGAGGCAGAGCTGGATGCCGACGCCGAGCAGCAGCGCCGCCGCCGCGAGCCAGATCATCCACGATGCATTTTTTTCCTTAACCTGCATAGAATAAACCTTCAGAACGGCAGGAGCCCCAGATGCTCCAGCAGGATCTTGAGCCCGATGAGGATCAGGATCACGCCGCCGAGACGCTCCGCGCGGTTTTTATAGCGCGCGCCGAAAGCCCGGCCCACATAGATCCCGACGCCGGAGAGCACGAACGTCGTCACGCCGATCAGCGCGGCGGCCGGGACGACCCTGACCGATAAAAACGCGAAGGTGACGCCCACGGCGAGCGCGTCGATGCTGGTGGCGACGGCGAGCATCAGCATGGTCCGCACGCCGAAATCATCGTCCAGCTTTTCGCCCTCGCCGAATGACTCCTGGATCATGTTGATGCCGATGATCGCGAGCAGGCCGAACGCGATCCAGTGATCGAAGCTCGCGATCATGGTCTCGAAGCGGTAGCCCAGCAGCCAGCCGAGCAGCGGCATCAGAAACTGAAAGCCGCCGAAATAGAGACCGACCAGCAGAATGTGCCTGGCTTGCAGGCTTTTGACGCTCAGGCCCTTGCACACGGAAACGGCGAACGCGTCCATACTCAGGCCGACGGCAATGAGAAACAGCTCCGCAAAACGCATCCCCGGTCCCCTCCAATCTGTTTCCGAGAGTACAACATGTTTACAGAAAAGTCAAGAAAACCGGCTTGTAAGATCCTGGCACCCGGTGTAAAATCGAAGCAGAAAGCGAAAGGAGCCTCTGCCATGCAGGAAACGTACGACTTCTTAAAACAGGCCGGCACCTATTATCTGGCCAC
>JAFUUR010000193.1 GCA_017477695.1 Oscillospiraceae bacterium
GCAGCCGCGCAGTTGCGTGCCGCCGGGCGGCGCCGTCACCAGACGCGCGGCAGGAGCCGCCACGGCACGCGCCGCTCGTATTCCGCGTAGCCCGGGAGCCCGGCCTCCAGCACGCGCTCCTCGTTCCGAATGCGGCGGACGATGATGGGGATGTAGAGCAGCGTCACCGCGAAGGCGGGCAGCGAGCCGAGGATCAGCGGCATGGCGAGAAAGAGCAGCACCGTGCTGGTGTACATCGGGTGCCGGACGACGCCGTACAGCCCCGTGTCGACGAGCTGCTGCCCCTCCTCCACGCCGACGGTGCGCGAGAGATAGGCGTTCTCCCGCAGGACCTCGGCGTACAGCGCGTAAGCCAGCAGAAACGCTGCCGCGGCCACCCAGGACACGGCGGGCGGCAGCGTGCTCCACTGCAAGCGCCGACCGAGTCCGGCCAGGACGAAGGCCGCCAGGAACATGAGCCCACTCAGCAGGATGACGGACTTTTGCTCGCGCTGCTCCTCGCGGGCGTCCAGCCGCCGGCGCAGCAGCGCGGGGCTGCGCCGCAGCAGCACCAGCCCGGCGACGAACATCGGCAGGAACAGCACGCCGATCAGCAGCCAGGCCTGCCAGTAGGCGAAGGTCCCCGCAGGGAGGAACAGCAGCAGGGCGACGGCCAGCAGCCCGCTCAGGAACTTCACGATCGCCTGCCGGAACAAAACCATATCCACGCCTCTCTCCCTCCTATCTGCAGAAATCCGCGACGCGGCGGACGAAGTCCGGCGCCTCCTCGTACAGCCCGTGGCCCAGCCCCTCGTAAAGGTACAGCCTGCTGCCCGGGATCCGCGCCGCGAGCTCCCCGGACGCCTCTCCGGTGACGATCCGGTCGTCCGTACCGCCGATGACGAGCGTGGGGCAGGCGATCCGCGGCAGCTCCGCCCAGGCGTCGTGCGTGACGCAGGACGCCGCCTGGATCCGGAACCGCTCGAAGGACTTCGGCTTTCCGAGCCGCCCGATCAGCGCGCCGATAAGCCGCGCCTGCCGGGCGCGCCTTGGGGAATAGGAGCGCTCCGCGGTGTCGATCAGGATGCCCGCGTAGTCGCCCCGCTCCGCCATCCGCGTCCAGCGGGCGATCACGTCCCGCACGGTCGGGTTCGGCCGGGCAAGCGTCACGGCCAGCACGAGCCTGCCGACCCTCTCCGGGTGGTCGATCGCAAGCCACTGCGCGATCATCCCGCCCTGGGAGACGCCCAGCACCGCCGCGTCCGACAGGCCGAGCCGCTCCATGGCCCGCGCCAGATCCGCCGCCATGCCGCGCGTCGTCGCGTGCGGCGGGAGCTCCCGGCGGCGGCTGAACGCGTAGACCGTGAAGTCTCGCGTCAGCTCCCGGTAGAGCACGGCGAAGGGCAGGGCCATGCCCCGCACGGTCTTCAGTCCGTCTCCGACGCCGGGGAGCATGACCAGCGTCTTCGGCCCGCTGCCGAAGCGGATATAATCCATCCTGCCCGGGTCGAGATCCAGACAGGCGTTTTTTGCGTGCAGCACGCGCCCATCCCCTTTTCCGCCTCCATCATAACACGCGCGCGCCCCGGCTTCAATCGCCGCGCGCTTGGAAACAGAAAGAGCCGCCCATTTTGGGCGGCTCTTCTGTTTGGCGGAGGCGGTGGGATTCGAACCCACGAGACGTTGCCGTCTACCTGATTTCGAGTCAGGCCCGTTATGACCACTTCGATACACCTCCGGGTGCCTGCCGACTTATCAGCCTGCCGACTTATTATATCCGATGCACGGGGAAAAATCAAGCTGTTCGCTCGGAAAAATTTTATATAATTTGTATTAAAATTTATATATAACTGTTGACAAAGTTTGCGGCATATACTATAATGGCAGCAAAGAAACAGAGAAAGGACTGATCGTCTTTGAAAAAGACCTTATATAGCCTGATGCTCAACGAAGAGGTGGTCCGCGAGGTGGACGCGCTGGCCCACCGCCTGGGCACGAACCGCTCGGCCCTTATCAACCAGATCCTGGCCGAGTACGTCGGCTGCACGACGCCCGAGCGACGCATCAACGACGTGCTCTCCGCGATCGAGCAGCTCATGGCTCCCTCGCGGGACCTGGTGCCCTTCTTCGCGCCGAACACGTTCAGCATGTCGCTCAAGAGCTCGCTGGAGTACAAGTACCGCCCCACGGTCAAGTACGAGGTGGAGCTGTACCGCGGCGGCGGAGAGGCGATGGGCGCGCTGTCGGTCATCTTCCGGACGCAGTCGGCCGCGCTGATCGAGGGCATGACCTCCTTCTTCCGCCTGTGGAAGCGGATCGAGGACGCGCACCTGCGGCCCGCCACCGGCGCGAGCATCGACTACGCCCTCTACGACGGCAAGTTCGTCCGCAGCCTTGCCGCCCCGGACCGGGACTGCAGCACGGAGGAGCTGGCCGCGGCGCTGTCGGAGTACATCAAGCTCTTCGACAAGCTGATGAAGCAGTACCTCGGCGGCCGGCTCGACGCGCACGAGGTCGAGGCCGCCTACTACGCCCACATGCTGCAGAGCCCCATCCACGTCTGATCATGACGATCTGAAAGGAGGCGCTTCTATATGAACGCTCAGAACTTCACCCAAAAAACGCTGGAGGCGGTCCAGACCGCGCAGTCCATGGCGCAGGAGAACCGCAACAACTATATCACGCCCGAGCATCTGCTCTACGCCCTCGTCGACCAGGACGGCGGTCTGATCCCCTCCCTGCTCGGCAGGATGGGCGTGGACTGCAACGCGGTGCTCGCCGAGCTGGACACGGCCATCGCCGCGCTGCCCAAGGTGGGCACGCCCGGCGAGGTCTACCTCTCGGCGGAGACCAACCGCGTCTTCACCGCCGCCGAGAAGGCCGCCAAATCCATGGGCGACGAGTATCTCTCGGTCGAGCATCTGATGATCGGCCTCTTCGCCGCGGGCACGCCGGCCGTCAAGCGCATCTTCGCCGACCACGGCGTGACGAAAAACGCCTTCTCCGCGGAGCTGAGCAAGGTCAAATCCTCCCCTGTGACCGGGGACAACCCCGAGAGCACCTACGACGCGCTCAAAAAATACGGCACCGACCTGGTGCAGCGGGCACGCGACAACGAGCTCGACCCCGTGATCGGGCGCGACATCGAGATCCGCAACGTCATCCGCATCCTCTCGCGCAAGAC
>JAFUUR010000194.1 GCA_017477695.1 Oscillospiraceae bacterium
CGGTGAACAGGCAGGCCAGCAGGAAGGGCAGCGCGATGAACACGACCGCCCCCGCCGCGCCGAGCAGGATGCGCGGCGCGGTATAGTAGCGCATCTCCACCGGGATCTCCTCCCCGCCGCGCACCTCGTAAAACACGGGCGCGGGGGCGGCGGGCGGCTCGACGGTCCGGTCGCCGTCGGCGACGAAGAAGCGGCTCTCATAGCGTTCCGCGAGCGGATCGCGGAGGCGGAAGAGCCTGCGGTGCAGGCGCTCGCCCTGCGGTCCGCTGAGCAGCGCGAAGATCAACACGACGCAGGCGGCGGTGCCGAGGATGAACAGCTCCAGATTGCCGCCGGAGGCGTACATCCAGAAGATGGCGGCCAGCAGGGAGAGGATCAGCGGCTCGAGCAGCCGCTCGCGCGAGCGGCTGGGCTTGTCGCGGCTGACGGCGACGCGGCCGGTCTGGCCGTTGACCATCACGCGCGTGCCCTCCGTCGTGAGCAGATAGACGGGTGCGAGCACCGGCACGCACAGCGCGTCGGACGCGTCCGGCCGCAGGTGCAGGCTGCTGCTGTGCAGGCCGCGCTCCACGGAGCCGAGATGGTGCAGCGCGAGCTCCTCGTCGATGCGGCGGGCGAGCAGGGTCTCCGGCAGGTCGTGCAGCTTCAGCCGCGCGCCGGAGAGCATTTCGGGCGTAAAGGGGCGGGCAGGGCCCCAGTCAAAGGGCTCCGCCGCGCTGAGCAGCAGGCTGTCCACCTGGGCGGAGTCGTTCACCAGCACGCCCTGCGCGTAGCTGCGGCAGCGGTAGCTGCGCGTACAGTCGTCGCGCGTGACCTCGAAGCGCACGGGCCCCTGCACCAGGCGGCAGGGCAGATAGCAGGCCTCGAGCTTGTCGAGCGCGGCCGTGATCCGGCGCGCCTCCTTCTGCAGCAGGTTCTTCCCGGCCCAGGCCTTCAGCGCGGCGCGCGCCTGCTCCGGACTCAGCGAGAAGGGCAGCGCCAGCGGCGCCACGTCCAGATCACGCGAGAGCGCCCCGCGGATGAGCGCCGTGGCGCAAAACGGGCAGGCGCCTGCGTCGGCCCGTGCGGACAGCAGCGTCGCCCCGCAGCCGGGGCAGCGGTAGAGCGCGGGCGCCGCGTCCCAGATCTCCTCGCGCAGGGCGGCCTGCCGCCGCTCCTGCCAGGCCTCGGCGCGGGCGGCCGGATGGCGCACGCCGGTGACGCCGCCGCAGAACAGACAGTGGTAGTTCTGATGGACGAGATCGTAACTCGTCTCCGCGCCGCAGTGCACGCAGCGGGGCGAAAGCGGCGAGACGTCCAGATTCAGTTGTTCGTTCAGCACGTCCATGCGCGGTTCCGTCCTTGACGAGGTGATACGCAGAAATTATAACACAGGCGCAGGGGGTTTGGGTACCGCCTGCGCGAAAAATTTTCTAAAGATGCGCCGGGAGATCCTTCCAGCACGAAAAGACACCCTTCGAGCTCAGTCGAAGGGTGTGTCGTCCAGCTCGATCTTCGTCTGCTTGGACAGCTCGCGGAGGTATCCGGCGGTGATGATGCCGGAGGGCATGGCCACGATCGCCACGCCGAAGATGGAGGACACCATCGCGATGGCCCGCCCGATGGTGGAGACGGGGTAGATATCCCCGTAGCCGACGGTGGTCAGCGAGACGGTGGCCCAGTACAGGGCCTCGAAAAAGTTGTTGAAGGAGTCCGGCTCGGCGTTGAAGAGGATGAGCGCCGAGATGAAGATGTAGGCCAGGGCCAGCGTCCACACCGCGGCGAGCGCGTCCTTCGAGCTGCGCAGCACGGAGAGGATGATCTGCAGGCTCTTGGAATAGCGCAGCGCGCGGAACACGCGCAGCACCCGGAAGGTGCGCGTCATGCGCAGCAGACGCAGGACCTTGAAGCCGCTGTTGAGGAAGGTGAGCGAGGGCAGGATGGACAGCAGGTCGACGACGGCCATGAAGGAGAAGGGGTAACGCACGAAGGAACGCAGCGACCGTTTGCCGAATTTCAGATCCGCGGTGGCCCAGCGCAGGAGATAGTCTACGATGAAGATCGCGGCCGTGACCTTGTCGACGCCGAGGAGGAACGGCGTGCTCTCCTTGAAGACCAGGGGCAGAAGACTGATCGTGATGCTCAGCATCATGCACACGTCGTAGACGGCGCTGAGCCGATCGCCGTCCCGGGCGATCTCAATGACCTCAAAAATGCGCTTGCGCATACTACACCAGCTTTACAAAGTATTTGTCTATCCGGCAAGTATTGTAGCGAATCCGGCATCTTCTGTCAATGGAAACGGCCGCGGAGAGCCTCCGCGGCCGTGCGTTTATGGGGTGGCGAGCAGCTCCTGCACCATCTGGTACATGAAGTCCGCGTCGTACGCGGCGAAGGTCAGCAGGCAGTAGCGCGTGTCGTCCAGGCAGAAGATCACACTGCTGACGGTCTGCTCCTGCACCGCGTCGCTGCCGTAGCTGACGGTCAGCTCGCCCGCGGCGGCCCGGGCGGCCTCCTCCGCGCTCAGCTCGTAGTCCTCCGGGACGAACAGATAGGCGCTTTGGCGATAGGCGGCCGTCACGCCGTCCAGCTCGCGCGTCGCCGTGGGAGGCGCAGCGTTGTGCTCGTCCGAGAGCGCCGCGGGCTCCGCGCTCAGATGCAGCTCCGGGGCGCCCATCTTCTCATAGTCCAGCAACAGCCCCGGGTATTCCTTTAGGGGATTGCCGCACGCGTCCACGACGGCGCTGTGCATTACGGTCATCTCCCGGAAGCGGTAGCCGTTGGAAAACGCCTCGACCGCCCGCACGGGAAAGCCCACCTGCCGCTCGTAATAGGGCAGGAAGGCGAAGTCGTCCTGCCCGAAGCCCCGCGAGAGCGTCCACGAATGGACGCCCGCCGGCACGCCGAGCGCATAGGCCGTGATCGTGAAGAACAGGCTCACAGCCGCGGCCAGCAGCGCGACGCGGCGCAGCCGCCGCTTGGCGGTCGGACGTGCGCTTTTGCGCGGGGGGAGCGGCGCGCCGAGCTTGGCGTCCGCCGCAACGTCCTCGGGGATGAGGCCGATGGCGTCGATCAAGAGTTCAGTCGTCAAGGAAAAACCCCTCCTTTTTCAAAAGTGCGCGCAGCTTGTTCCGGCTCCGGAAGAGCATGGATTTCACCTTGCTCTCGCTGAAGCCGAACTGCGCGGCGATGGCGGCGATGCTGTCGAAGTACCAGTAGCGGCAGAGGAACACCCGCCGCTCCGTGTCGGCGAGCGTACCGAGGAAGCCGCGGATCAGCGCGGCGAGCTCCGCCGCCTCGAGCGCCGCCTCCGGCCGCTCGCGGCCCGGGATGCATTCGCTCAGCTCCTCGTAGGCGAGCGCGATCTCCCCGCCGCCGCGCTTGCGCGCCCGCGCGTCCCGCCATTTGTTGAGCGCCGCGCAGCGGGTGAGCCGGGCGAGAAAGCCGGGCAGGGAGTCCGGCCGATGCGGCGGGATGCTGTTCCAGGCGTGGAGCCAGGCGTCGTTGAGACATTCCTCCGCGTCCTGCTCGTCCGCGAGGACGTTGCGCGCCACGGCGCGGCAGTAGGCGCCGTACTTGTCTGCCGCGGCATGCAGCGCGCCCTCGTCCCGCCGCCAGAACAGCTCGACGATATCCCGGTCTTCCATACACACGCCTCCTTTTCCTTCGGATCGAAGGGCCCTTCGCTATTGTAGCACCGGAAACGGGCCGCGCGTTGCGCCGGGCGCGAAATTTTTGCTGTGCGAATTTGTTGAAACCGCGCGCGGCACATAGTATAATAAGGAACAACGAACGCCCCGCACGGCGCGCAGCGCCTGCGGGAGGGAGGAAGCCTATGGAAAAGATCAAGGTCCTGATGATCTTCGGCACGCGGCCGGAGACCATCAAAATGGCGCCGCTGGTGAAGGAGCTGCAGGCCCGGCCGGAGGTCGCCTGCACCGTCTGCGTCACCGCCCAGCACCGGGAGATGCTGGATCAGGTCCTGGAGGCCTTTGCCATCGTACCGGACTACGACTTGAACATCATGCAGCACGGGCAGACGCTCTCGGACATCACCGCCCGCGTGCTCAAAGGCCTGGAGGAGGTCATCCGCACGGTGCGGCCGGATATCGTGCTCGTCCACGGCGACACGACCACCACCTTCGCCGGGGCGCTTGCGGCCTTCTATCAGCAGGTGGCCATCGGGCACGTCGAGGCCGGCCTGCGCACGTACAACAAGTATTCCCCCTATCCGGAGGAGATGAACCGCCAGTTCGTCAGCGCCATGGCGGACATGAACTTCGCCCCCACCGCGCAGAGCCGGGACAATCTCCTGCGCGAGGGCCGCGATCCCGCGAGCATCTACGTCACCGGCAACACCGCCATCGACGCCATGCAGACCACCGTCCGCCCCGATTATGAGGACGAGATCACGGCCTGGGCGCAGGGCAGCCGCCTTATCACGCTGACCGCCCATCGCCGCGAAAACCTGGGCGAGCCGATGCGCGGGATGTTCCGCGCCATCCGCCGCATCCTCGACGTGCATGAGGACGTCAAGGTGGTCTACCCCGTGCACCTCAACCCGCAGGTGACGGGCGTGGCGAACGAGGTGCTCGGCGGCTGTGACCGCATCCGCCTCGTAAAGCCCATGGAGGTGGTGCAGTTCCACAACCTGCTGGCCCGCTCGTATCTGATCCTCACCGACAGCGGCGGCATCCAGGAGGAAGCGCCCTCGCTGGGGAAGCCCGTCGTGGTCCTGCGCGACACGACCGAGCGCCCGGAGGGGATCGCCGCCGGCACGCTCAAGCTCGCCGGCACGAATGAGGACACGATCTATTCCATCGTTGACGAGCTGCTGACGGATCGGGCGGAATACGAACGCATGAGCAAAGCCAGCAACCCCTATGGGGACGGGCAGGCCAGCCGCCGGATCGCCGACGCCATCATCGCGCGTTTTCAGAAGAGCTGAGGAGGCGGCCGCGCCATGCTGAAGGATTATTTTGAAAAGCTCTATACCGGCAGCCAGAGCGACTTCTTCGCCCTGGCCGACGGCGCCATGGATCGGGAGGAGCGGCTCTTCGTCGTCACGGCCAATCCCGAGGTCATGATGATCGCCCAGGGCGACCCGGCGCTGGACGCCGTGCTCTGCGCCCCGTCGGCGACGATCGTGCCCGACGGGATCGGCGTGGTCAAGGCCGCGCGCGGCCTGGGGCTGGAGCTGCCCGGCCGGGTGACGGGCGTGGAGCTCGCCTGGGAGCTGATCCGCCACGCGGGCGAGACCGGTCGGCGCGTCTATCTCTACGGCGCGAAGGAGGAGGTGCTGCAGGCCCTCGCCGCACGCGTCGCGCGCGAAGCGCCGGGCGCCCTGCTCGTGGGCGCGAAAAACGGCTATGATCACGAGGACGACGAGGTCTTTCGGGACGTGCTGGCCCAGCGGCCGGACGTGGTGCTCGTGGCGCTGGGAGTCCCCCGGCAGGAGCTGCTGATCGCCCGGTGGCTGGAGCGCTTCGACAAGGGGATCTTCGTCGGCGTGGGCGGCTCGTTCGACGTGCTCAGCGGCGCCAAGCAGCGTGCGCCGGAGCTTTTTCTCCGGCTGAACCTGGAGTGGCTCTACCGCATCACGAAGGAGCCCAAACGCTTCGGCCGCTTTTTCCGCAGCAACCTGCACTTTCTGGGCAAGGTGCGCGCGATCGGCCGCCTGGACGGGAGGTAAACGGCCGCGGCCGTGCCCAGCGACGCAAAAAATGCGTCGATTTTTGAAAAAGCCGCCGTTTTGGCTTGTAAAGTGCCGCAGCAGTATGATAGAATGAGCACAGTTCATCTTTGACATAACGTGAATACGAGGAGAGAACAACAATGAGTGAAGTATACGCAAAAGAATTTGAACGGATCGTAGACATCGCCAAGGCCGCGAAGAAGCCCATGCGCGTCGCCGTCGCGGGTGCGGACGCCGAAAACATCCTGCAGGGCGTGTTCGACGCCCAGGAGGCCGGCTTCGTCGAGCCGATCCTGGTCGGCAACGAGGCGCGTATCCAGGCCGTCGTCGAGAAGCTGGGCATGACCGACAGGGACTACGTGCTGCAGCCCGTGCCGGACGACACCAACGTCGTGCAGTACGCCATCGAAATGATCAACGCCGGCGACGCGGACGCGCTCATGCGCGGCAACACCCAGACGCGTGACTTTCTGATGCCGGTGCTCAACAAGGGCAACCATCTCGTCAAGGAGGACGCGCTGGTCACCCACGTCGTCTTTCTGAAGGTGCCGGAGTTCGATAAGCTCCTCGCCGTCTCGGACGTGACGCTGCTGATCAACCCGCCCATGGAGGCCCGCCGCGAGGTCGCCAAAAACCTGGTGGAGGCGCTCGAGATCTTCGGCGTGAAGACGCCCAATATCGCCCTGCTCTCCCTGGTCGAGACGCCGAGCTTCCAGATGCGCGATACCGTCGAGGATCAGACCATGGTGCGCAACCACAAGATGCGCCCCATCGCCGACTGCAACCTGGTCGGTCCGATCTCCTACGACCTGATCGTCAGCAAGGAGGCCGCCCGTCTGAAGAATTACGACTGCCCCTACTGCGGGGAATTCGACGGCATCGTCGTGCCGAACCTCATGTCCGGCAACCTGCTGATCAAGGTCCTGCAGCGCAACGCCGGGGCCACCGGCTGCGGCATCCTCGTCGGCGCCAAGATCCCTATCGCCATCAGCTCCCGGAGCGACTCGCCCGAGCAGGCCTACCTGTCTCTGGCCGCCTGCGCCGCCATGCTCAATCCCCCGAGCGGGAAAAAGTACTTCTGATCCGAGCCGAAACGACCGGTCCTCTGCGAAAGCGGAGGGCCGGTTTTTTCGTCGCGCCGCGGCGGAAACGCGCGGTTTTCGTCAGCTTTTTGTTTACGGGCGCGGCAGAGTGTGTTATACTGCTTGCGTGATGATTTCAGAGAGCATGGCGGAAACGGGCGAGGCCTCGTCCGCTTTGCCCATGCGGCGATCATGTATAATGAATATATGATGGCGAAAAACCAAAAGGCTTTTCGCCGCGCCGCTTTGCGGCGCAGCAAAACAGCGATGCTGTTTTGCCATATATTCCTTGCAATGAGCATCGGGCGAATGATTCTTTGAAGCATTCGCTGCCAAACTTGTCGTTTGGCAGCGAAATCAATCGAAGCCTCGATTGATTTCGCCTTCCGATAATCATTATAAAACAG